>JBNJCX010000033.1:0-19560 GCA_051744365.1 Bacillota bacterium | reverse complement strand
AATCGCATTTTTTTATGTGAAAAAGGATCGTTGATATTAAGATGTTTAAGGTTGATTCCAGGAAAATGTTTTCCGGATAAAGGAAGTTGATTTATAGTTTGGCACACTTATTGCTTCATACTAGATGTATCAGCGAACGATTAAGCTTTATCAGAGCTAAAAAAATTGATTAGGAGGGGGAGCAATGAAAGAAGAATTTAAAATAGCTTAGTTAGTAAGAGGATCTGGAGAGAATTTTACATTGGTTATACTGGATTTCAATGTCTCAAAGGAGGTTATGGATTTTAATAAAAGCTTTCGATGTATGCAGATACTCCGTTAAGAGAAATGAAAGGTCTAGCAAAAGAATTAGGACTTAGGGAAATATATGTTAAGGATGAGTGGGCTTAATGCTTTCAAAGTATTGGGAGGTAGTTTTGCAATTGGGTACTATTATAGGAGGTCTTGCGTGTTAAGGGTCTTGTACCATCAGCTGGAAAATACTTAAAGATTATGCTGATAACTTTATATCATGTCCTGACTTAACTGCTGCGAAGGGAATAAGAATTTTAGACAATCCACATGAAAGAGATGAGCTAGGATAAATTAAATAAAAGTTGCAATTGAATGAAAATTCTATGGTGCTTTTCTTTAGCACCGAAGGTGACTAAGATAAGCAGAGTTATAAAGATATTGTATGGGATGCTAAATTCCAAAGCTATGAAAAGAAAGAATATTAAGAGGTGAAAAAATGTTCAATAAAGAAAGAGAAGAAAAAGTAATTAATTTATGTCAAAGGTTGGTTAAAGTCCCTAGCTACTCAGGACAGGAAGAAAAAGTATTAAAGGAATTACAAGAAACTTTTAATGAAATGGGATTTGATGATGTTTTCATAGATAAATATGGAAACATAATCGGCCATATAAAAGGGAAAAAGCAAGGCAAAAAGTTGCTCTTTGATGGACATATGGATACAGTTCCAGTTACTAATCCTGACCAATGGAATTATCCACCTTTTGGAGCTGAGATACACGATGGCAAAATTTATGGAAGAGGCACTACGGATATGAAGGGTGCTGTTGCTGCAATGGTGTGTGCAGCATCTTATTTTGCCGAAGATACAAATAAAGAATTTGCTGGGGATGTGTATGTAGCAGCAGTGGTCCATGAGGAGTGCTTTGAGGGTGTTGCAGCACGTGCCATTAGTGAAAGAATAAAGCCTGATTATGTAGTTATTGGTGAAGCATCTCAGCTAAATCTTAAGATAGGGCAAAGAGGTAGAGGAGAAATAATGATTGAAACCTTTGGAATCCCATGTCATTCTGCTAATCCGGAAGAAGGAGTTAATGCTGTTTACAAAATGGCTGAAGTCATAGGTGAAATAAGAAATTTAAAGCCTACACATCACGAAATATTGGGAGATGGGATACTTGAGTTAGTAGATGTAAAGTCTAGCCCGTACCCTGGAGCATCTGTTGTTCCTGAGTATTGCAAGGCAACTTATGATAGAAGACTATTGGTTGGTGAAACTAAGGAAAGCGTACTTGCTCCAATCAACGAGCTTCTAGAAAAAATGATGGCTAAAGATCCTGAACTAAAAGTGAAGGCATCTTACTCTGTTGGCAAGGAGATGTGTCATACAGGGAATGAGATTGAAGGTGAGAGATTTTTCCCGGGATGGTTGTATGATGAATCAGAAGATTTTGTTCAGGCTGTTTACGCAGAATTAATGAAAATGGGTTTTACCCCTTCGATAACACAATACCATTTCTGTACAAATGGCAGTCATTATGCCGGGGAAGCCAATATCAAAACAATAGGAATGGGGCCTTCTAAAGAAAATCTTGCCCACACGGTCAATGAATATATTGAAATCGAGCAACTGTCCTCAGTTACACAATGTTATTACGGAATTATGAAGGCGCTTCTAAAATAATTAATGGAATAGGGAGGAGTCAAGTCTAAATTAATGTATCAGCTTTCATGCCAATACCAAACTAAATATTAAGGAGGGTGTAATGAAAAAAGATTTTAATCAAATTGATTTAACCGTGAATGAAGAAAAATTATTAAATGCTTTGGTACAAGCAAAAAAACAAAACTTCATAATCCCAACATTTGCTCAAATGAAAAATCCTGATTTAATTCCAGATGAAATTAAAGAAAAACTAAAGGACGTGGACCTGTGGGATTTAGACCCAGTCAATCTTTTCAGAATCGGCTGGCATAATGAGCCTAAGAAGTCAGGCGGTGGGTTTTCAGGTGTGAATTATCTTGAAGTTCCAAGTGAAATTTCTGGAGTAAAAGCAAAAATAATTGCCATTAGTGGCAAGTGGTTCCCAACAGGCTCTCATAAAGTGGGTGCAGCATTTGCTTGTCTTGTACCTCGTCTTGTGACTGGGCAATTTGATCCGACTTCTACTAAAGCAGTCTGGCCTTCTACGGGAAACTACTGTCGTGGCGGCGCGTATGATTCTGCATTGTTATCTTGCGAGTCCATTGCTATTTTACCTGAAGGTATGAGTAAAGAACGTTTTGAATGGCTTGAAAATGTAGCTGGTGAGACTATAAAAACAGCGGGGACTGAAAGTAATGTCAAAGAAATATTTGATAAATGTTGGGAACTGAGAAATTCAGGCGAAGATCTCATGATTTTTAACCAGTTTGATGAATTTGGAAATTATCTTTGGCATCATGAGATAACTGGTGCTGCAATTGAAAGTGTTTTAAATGAAGTAAATGGTAACTATCATGGCCTTGTAAGTTGCACAGGTTCAGGTGGAACGATAGCTGCAGGTGACTACCTTAAAAAGGTTTATCCGACAAGTAAGATTGCAGCATCTGAAGCACTACAGTGTCCTACAATGTTTAACAATGGCTTTGGGGACCATAGAATTGAAGGTATCGGCGATAAGCATATTCCTTGGATTCATAATGTTAAGAACACGGATATTGCGATTGCTATTGACGATGAAGCTTCAATGAACTGGATTAGAATGTTCAATGAATCTAATGGGGTTAAACTCCTAAAAGAAAAAGGGGTTGATGATGAGACTATAGAAAAATTGTCTTGGGTAGGAATATCAGGTGCAGCAAACATTATTGCTGCTATTAAATACGCCAAATATTTCGAGCTTACAGAAAATGATGTCATTGTTACAGTTCTTACTGATTCTATTGAAATGTATAAAAGTCGACTGGATGAGCTTAATGATGAACATGGTTCTTTTACAGTTTTCGACGCTCATGAAGTTTTTGCTAGATATTTTAATGGGATTGATATCAGCTATTTTAAAGAACTTGGCTATTATGATAGAAAAGCGATTCATAATTTAAAATATTATACATGGGTAGAGCAGCAAGGCAAGACCTATGATGAAATTATGGCACAGTGGTACGATGAAGACTATTGGACATCCATTCCCAAAAATGCAAAAGAGCTAGACGATCTTATTATATCTTTTAACGATAAAGTAAAAGCGTTAGAGATATAGCATGTAATAATTATTGATACAAAATAATTTATATATGTGGCCACATCACTAAAGGATACAAAGACTGGCATTGTATCTTTGCCAGATGTATAGATGTCGTTAAAATTCATGTAGGGATAGAAATATAATTTTGAATTTAATAGGAGGTTGAAATGAGCTACTTTTTAAAATGCATCAGTTGTGGTGAAGAATACGAACCTACTGGAACAAGATATACGTGTGATCATTGTGGAGATTTATATGGGACACTTGAAGTTGTCTACGATTACAAAAAAATTAAAATAGAAAAAAACTTTGAACTCAAAGGAAGTATATTTCAATTTAAGGAACTTATTCCAGCTACATCACACACCGCTATCGACCATTCAATTGGTGGGACACCTCTCTATAAGTTCAAAGGCCTACTTGGATTTGATGAATTGATGATTAAATTCGACGGTATTAGCTTCTCAAGCTCATACAAAGATCGTGCAAGTATCATCGCAGTTAATAAAGCCATTGAATGGGGATTTGATACAATTTATTGTGCATCTACCGGAAATGCGGCTTCTTCTCTTGCTCTTACTGCTGCAGGAACATCACTTAGAACAGTTATTTTTGTTCCAAGTACGATTCCAAAAGGAAAACTTGCACAATTGCTAGTTGCAGGTGCAGAAGTTATCCCTATAAACTCAACTTATGATGAAGTTTTTGATCTTTCATTGAAAATTGGAAGAGAGAAAGGGTGGTATTGTAGACATTCTGCAATCAATCCATATTTGCTCGAAGGTAAAAAAACCGGTGCCTATGAGATTTTAATTCAAAATGATTATAAAGTTCCAGATTATTGTTTTGTTGGTGTTGGAGATGGAACAGTCATCAGTGGCATATGCAAAGGGTTTAAAGAATTTTATGAGTTGGGACTAGTGGATCGTATTCCAAAGGTCATTGGTGTTCAATCAGAAAAGGCAGCGACAGTCAAACATGTATTTGACAACGGGAAACCATATACACCTATAATCGAGACAGCAAACTCAGTTGCGGATAGCATTTCTGTTGGAAATCCAAGAGATGTTATAAAAGCTTGTAAGTATGTTGAATCAACAGGCGGATATTTCATTACAGTGCGGGATGAGGAAATTATCCATAGTATAAAAGAAATGGCAAGGTTTACGGGTATATTTTCAGAGCCAGCTGGGGCAGCGCCGTATGCGGGTGTAAAGAAAATGGTTAATGCTGGTCAATTGAAGGAAACCGATTCAGTGTGTATCGTCGTCACAGGGAATGGACTTAAAGATACAGATGCAGTCAGATCATCGACTGAAGTAAAAACGTATGATATAGACGAAGTAAAAGCATTATTTTCATAGATTATTACTGATAAGCTGAAATAATATCATTACAGATAGCCTGACACTTACTGCTACTGCTCTTTATAAAAGGGGGTGTAAAAAACAGTAAATTTAATTATATTGTTCTGTTGCTTTATTCAATTCAATTCAATTCAACTAAACTAGAGGAGGATGAAAAATGTTTACAATCTTTTTTGATGCATTAAGCTGGCTTGCTAATCAATTATGGGGTTTGCCTATGATGATTTTATTATTAGGTACGGGTACATATTTTACAGTTACTACAAAATTTTTCCAATTTAGAAAAATTGGGTACATTTTAAAAAATACGTTTGGAAAAATATTTGAAAAAGAAAAAGAAGGCGTTGTTGGTGTAATGACACCATTCCAAGCGGTTAGTACAGCACTTGCAGGTACTGTAGGAACAGGCAATATCGCAGGTGTTGCGGCTGCGATTTCTGTAGGTGGTCCTGGAGCTGTATTTTGGATGTGGGTAGTTGCATTAGTTGGAATGATTACAAAAATGGTAGAAGTAAGTTTAGCAGTTCATTTCCGAGAAGTTAATGAAGACGGGTCCACTTATGGTGGCCCAATGTATTATATTGAAAAAGGTTTGGGGAAAAATTGGAAGTGGCTTTCAAATATTTTTGCATTTACAGTAGTTATTGCGGGTTTAACGACTGCTGCATTACTACAACCTCATACTGTAGGGGAAGCCCTAAATACAACTTTTAACATTCCGCCAATAGCAACAGCAATTGCTCTTTCAATTTTAACAGGTATAGTAATCATTGGTGGTTTTAAAAGAATAGGAAAAATATCAGAAAAATTAGTTCCATTTATGGCATTGCTTTATGCAATCACTGGTTTAATAATTATTTTTATGAATATTACCGAAATACCTTCAGCGTTTGGTACAATTTTTAAATACGCATTTAGCCCAGCGCCTATTCAAGGGGGATTTTTAGGAGCGACAATTGCAATAACGATTCAAAAAGGTATGTCAAGAGGAATGTTCTCAAATGAAGCTGGTATGGGTAGCGCTCCTATGGTGCATGCAACAGCAAAAACTGATAGTGCAATTAGACAAGGTTTGTGGGGGAGTTTTGAAGTTTTTGTTGATACAATAATTATTTGCACAATCACAGCTTTAGTAATTATAGTAACTGGCTCATGGACCAGTGGATTAAGTGGAATAGAGTTAACAATCAATGCATTTAATAACTCAATATTTGGTTCATATGGTGGGCTGTTAGTAACTTTTGCTTCAGTATTATTTGCTTATTCCACAATGATAGGTTGGTATGTAAACTATGAAACTGGATGTGCTTATGTATTTGGTGGAAAATCAGTAAAATATATGAAATGGCTATACTTAGTTCCAGGCATAATTTTTGCAGGTCAAAAAGTAAATTCCATTTGGCTATTTGCAGACTTATCAAGTGGTTTAATGGGGATACCAAACTTAATTGCACTTATAATGTTAAGTGGTGTTTTTATGAAATTGTTTAAAGAGTTTATGGAGAATGAAGGAAAAATAGAAAACAGAAAAAATGGTTAGTGTAATTTAGATTCTTAAAAAGCATGCTCCAAAACTATGTAAAATATCAAGAGGTTTATCAAACATGGTCAAATGCGTGAAGACTTTAGAATTGTCGCTTCTAATGGAAAGAGATGAACATTTGGGGAAGCGAGACAGAAAATGAACCTTGATAAGAATTCAGCAATCCTCCTGATCAGCACAGAAGGAGATACAGATCCTGTCAAGTACAGAGAGATTGCATGGGACGGAATGGAGAGTGAACAGTATGATAAAAAAAGAGGATAAAATACTCGACATAGTGTCCGATTATCCCCAGACTGAGGATGTATTCAAGCCCTATGATGAAAAAATCGGCAAATGTGTGATGTGCAACCATCTCTTTGAAACAGTGGAGGAATTTGCTGAAATGTATGGACTGGATATTGAAGAGCTTCTGTCTAGGCTGAATAAAACCTTAACTTAAAAAAAGGCAACCTCCAGGTTGCCTTTTTAAGTTAACAAAAAGGAATCGGTACCAATGTGTTATTTTTCATCTAGTATGACTGGTAGCTCATACCCTGATTTTTCAAAGTATTTTTCCAGGAGAATTGCACCGATAATTATAAAGGGAAGTGAGCCAATAAGTCTTATGACGGTAAATTTTATTCCCAACATGCTTGCCTCCATTATACTCATGGGAATCATAAATAGGGATGCAGCTGTTATATAGGTAATTATTGAGCTGAATTTAGCTCCCTTGTGGTACATTGAATTTGCTAGGGGAAATGCGACAAAGGTTCCCCCGACGGTGGTGGATGCAAGAAGAACAGACCATAAAAATCTCAAAGGATTGTTGTTGTCTCCAAAATGCTTCTCAACAGATTCCCTCTTCGCCCAAACATCAAACAGTCCGATGAGGACGAATGCGGGAGGGAGTATAAGAACCATATCCCTGGCAAAAACAAGGAAGTTGCTCCACACAGCTATTCCAGGACCAAAGCTTACGATCCACGATATCAATGAAAACAGCAAAAATAATCCGAAGTACAGGTAGTTTCTGTCAAATTTTTTCATTATATAAATACCTCCCCATAAAAAATTCCCATCAAAACGGCTATAAGTCCTGCAACCACAAAGCTCATGGAATTTCTTAGGATTGTAGCCTTAGGTCCAAAATACTTGCTTTCAAGAGGGTAGGTTACTACCCCTACAAGCATCAGAGATGTTACAAAGCCAGCCACTACCATAAAAGGAACCCCTTTTTCAACGAGAATTCTCGCCAGAGGATATGCAATAAATCCAGGCATCATCGTTATAGAGCCCAATACAAGACTTGAGATCAAGCCGAGAAATATATTGTCCTGGCTTAGATAATCTATAATCAATCCCTCTGTGAGCATAAGAACAAGGGAAATCATCATTAGCAGTTTAAGATATGTGGGTAGAGTCTTAGAAAATTTTTTCCAGCCCTTTTTCAATCCCATCAAGGTTTTATCTGCATTTAGAAAGTATGAAACTGCAAGTGCCGCTGCTGTAACAACGTAAAGACTTGTCATAAAAACGACCTCCAATAAATTTTAGTAAGAAGCACCCCCTATACCGGGGGATGGTGTTATTGTATAAAATATAACCGTAGATGTCAAGCAAATTAAAAAGGCACCAGATACTGGTACCTTTACTCAGCTTAATACAGCTGTCTTTCTTCATCCTCTTCATATTTTTCAAAGACTTCCAGACATTCTTTCCTGTCAATCTGCACAAGTTCAATCTGGGTGAGGCGATCCTGCCTTTGCAGAACTTCGTATAGTAGCTGGTCATCAAAGCCTATCTTTGCTGCATCCTCACGGGTTGCGCCATAATAAACCTTCCTGATCCTGGCCCAGTGGATTGCACCGTAGCACATTGGGCAGGGTTCACAGGTTGTATATAGCTCACAGCCGGAAAGGTCAAAATTTCCAAGTGTTTTGGAAGCTTCCCTGATTGCAACCATCTCGCCATGGGCAGTGGGGTCGTTGGTCCCTATGACCATATTGTGGCCACTCCCCACAATTTTTCCATCCTTCACAATTACAGTTCCAAAGGGGCCACCGTCCCTTTTTTCTATTCCGGCTATTGCTTCTTTTATAGCAGCCTCCATATATCTGTTCATGGACCACATCCCCTTCCATATCCATATTATATATACCCCGAAAAAGGTATTGGAAAAGGCTCTTTCTTCCTACTGTGAATTATTCCCGTAAAGTGGTATACTTTAAATATTAACTGATTAAAGGAGAGATTGGGATGAGCTTTATAAAAATCAAAGGGGTAATACCTCCAATGATAACACCATTTGATAAGAATGATATGGTGGATTATGAAAAGCATGTACACAACATAGAAAAGTGGAACCAGTTTGATCTTGCGGGCTGCCTTGTACTTGGGTCAAACAGCGAGACAGCATTCCTTAATGAAGAGGAGAAACTGGAGCTTATCAGGCTTACAGTCGAGCACATAGCACCTGATAGACTTGTTATCGTAGGTACAGGAATGGAGTCAACCAGGGAGACTATAATTCTTACAAACAAGGCTGCTGCTCTGGGAGCAGATTGTGCCCTGATTTTAACACCCTCTTACTATGGAGGCGAAATGAATGATGAGGCGCTTATCAACTACTTTACAGAGGTAGCTGACCAGTCTGAAATACCCATACTTATATATAATGTAACAAAGTATACCCATGTAAATATTTCACCAAGAGCAGTGGGAATCCTTTCAAAGCATCCAAATATAATCGGCATGAAGGAAAGCTCTGGAAGCATTCCACAACTGGTTGACTACAAGAGGGAAGTGAATATGGATGAGTTCAATCTTATGGTTGGAACTGTGTCATCCTGGTTCCTGGCACTGGCTCTTGGCGTGGAGGGAACAGTACAGGCGCTAGCCAACTGCTGCCCACAGGAGTGCATCGATATCCAGAAGCTTTATGATGAAGGAAGGATGGAGGAGTCAAGAGAGCTCTATGAAAGAGTATTTCCTGTAAATACAGCAGTTACAGGTGGCTTTGGCATTGCAGGACTTAAGTATGCATGTGACAGGCTTGGATTTAAGGGCGGTCTTGTAAGAAAGCCATTGCTTCAGCTAAAGGAAGATGATAAGAAGAAGCTTGATGAAATTCTAAAGACTGCTGAAATTATATAGCGAGGTGAAAATATGAAGCTAAATACAGCACTGATCCAGATGAAGGTGGTCGAAGGGAAGGAAAAGAATCTCCAGACTGCTGAAAGGATGCTTAGAGAAGCAGCAAGGGGAGGCGCAAGGCTTCTTGTTCTTCCGGAAATGTTCAATGTTCCGTATGACAACGGGAACTTTCCCGATTATGCAGAGGAGTATCCTGGGAATACAACAGAATTCCTTATGAAGATGGCCAGGGAGCTTGATGTATATATTGCCGGAGGCTCCATTCCTGAAAGGGATGAAGGAAAGATATTCAATACATCGTATATTTATTCCCCGAAAGGAGAACTGATCGGGAAGCACAGAAAAGCCCACCTTTTCGATATAGATGTTAAGGGTGGAATAACCTTTAAGGAGTCGGATGTCCTCAGTCCGGGGGATCAGTCCACCATATTCCAGGTTGATGGAATAAACGTAGGTCTTATTATCTGCTATGATATAAGATTTCCTGAATTCACAAGAAAGCTTTCGCTGCAGGGAGCACAGGTTGTCCTGGTGCCTGCAGCCTTCAATATGGTTACCGGGCCTGCTCACTGGCATCTTTCAGCTAGAGCAAGGGCTCTTGACAATCAGGTGTATATGCTTCTATGCTCACAATCGAGAAACCAGGAGGGTCTGTATGTTGCCTATGGGCATTCTCTTGTTGCAGGACCATGGGGAGATATAATTTCTGAGCTGGACATAGATGAGGGAATACTCCATGTGACGATTGATACAGATAAGATCGAAAAGGTACGAAATGAGTTGCCTCTTCTAAAGCATAGAAGAGAAGAGCTGTATAGATAATAAAATAGTTCAACCTTTAAGGATTCTGCTTAGGCAGGGTCCTTTTTGCCGCTTTGCCACTGTAGCAATATTGTGTATTGAGTCAATAAAAAAAGGGTATATGTTAGGGGAGGAGGGTTGAAGTATGCTAATGTTCAGAAATATTGTAACAGCATTCCTGACGTGGAATGATCAGATGCTGCTGATAGAAAGAAGTCGGGAAAAGAAAATTGCTCCGGGAATATGGTTTGGAGTAGGTGGGCATATGGAGCCCAAGGAGCTTAATGACCCCTACGGTGCAATTTATAGGGAGATATTTGAAGAGACAGGCCTTGATAAGTCTAAAATCCAGAGTCTTGCCCTGAATTATATAATATATAACAGAATTGATGAAGAAGAAATTGTAGTTAACCATATATTCTTTGGTGAGGTTTCTGCACCTTATGTGGTAGCCAATCATGAGGGTGTTCTGCACTGGGTGGATATGAACATGGCTCTTGAGAAGATTTCACATCCTGTGATTTTGAAGGTCTTGGAACACTATTTAAGGGACAGAAGGGATGATATGCTTTTGGGTGTGGTAGATTGTGAGGAACCGTATGTATGGTGGTATCCAGTTTAAAGAGGAGTGATATGATGTCTGAGGAGTTTCTAAAGGTTTTAAAAACTGATTGGGAAAGATATATAAATAAAGGAGAAATCCCAGAAAATGTATCCTCAGTAATCAGTGATTCCTGGGAACGATGTAAAAAAGCAGGAGTAGACCCGTATGGGGGCACAGGCATAAGTATTGACCAAAATGAGTTCCAGCATATCCTTGAAGAGAATTTGGAGCTTGTGAAGGTTGCAAAGCCCATAATGGAAAATCTGAACAGCCTTGTTCTTGGAACAGGGTTTGTTCTTGTGCTAACAGACAGGAATGGCATTATACTTCATCTAATCGGGGAGAAAAGCGTGGAGGATGAAGCCAGGGTTTTGAATTTTTTCCCCGGATCCAGCTGGGCTGAAGATGAGGTAGGCACCAACGCCATCGGGACGTGCCTACTTGAAGAAAAGCCTGTCCAGACAATAGGTGCCCAGCACTACTGCCAGGGACATCATCCCTGGACCTGCTCAGCCGCTCCAATCAGAGGAGGAGATGGAGAGATTCTGGGGGTCCTGGATATGTCAGGTAACAGCCTCCATGCCCATAAGCACACCCTCGGTGTTGTAGTTGCTGCCGCATATTCAATTGAGAACCAGCTTTCCCTTAAAAAATCCTATGCAATACTTGATACCACTGTGGAGTCCATTGCTGATGGGATGATGATTGTGGATGAGAATTACCGGATTTACAGAATAAACAAGGCAGGAGACAGGATTCTGGGAATCAGGGACAAGGACCTTTATGGCAAGGATATAAGACAAATCCTGGGAGAGCATATATTCAGAGACAAAGATGCATTCAGCAAAAGAGTCGACTGGGACTTTACAGTCAGTAATAAAAAGATTCCCTGTAATGTAAAGATAACCTCCATTGAAATCAACAGAGAAAACAAGGGTATGGCCATACTTTTCAGGGAGATGAAGGATGTTCACCAGACTGTAAATGTAGTTTCCGGAAACAAGGCAAACTATACCTTTGAAAGCATACTGACAGACAATTCTGAAATGAACAGGTCTATAAAGGAAGCCCAGAAGTTTGCAAGAACCAGGGGCTGTGTGTTGTTGGAGGGTGAAAGTGGCACCGGAAAGGAGCTCTTTGCCCATGCAATACATAATCACAGCAGCAGAAGCAGCGGGCCATTTGTGGCAATCAACTGTGCATCAATTCCCAAGGATCTTGTGGAAAGCGAGCTTTTCGGTTATGAGAAGGGTGCATTTACAGGTGCAGTCAGGGAAGGAAAGGTTGGTAAATTCGAGCTGGCAAATGGTGGGACTCTTTTTCTTGATGAAATAGGTGAACTGCCCCTTGATCTCCAGGCAAAGCTTTTAAGGGTACTTGATGACTTGACAATAACCAGGGTCGGTGGGAAGGTTGCAAAAAAACTGGATGTAAGAATTATAGTTGCCACCAACCGGGATCTCCTGGAGGAGACAAGGAAGAAGACCTTCAGGGAGGACCTATATTACAGGCTTAATGTATTCAATGTAAAAGTACCACCGCTAAGACAGAGAGGCATGGATGTGGTATTACTCTCCGAGCATTTTGTAGAGAGGCTCAATGAAGCTCACAGGACTGATAAGAGACTGTCGATGGGGTTCCGTGAAGGCATACTGAAATGTGAATGGAAGGGAAATGTCAGGGAGCTTGAGAATATTATACACAGAGCTTACCATCTCTGTGAAGGAAACTCAATTACAGAGGAGCTGCTTCCGGATGATATATGCAGGAAGGAGATTTTGGAGAACGATTATGAAAGTCTTTCAATCAAGGATCAGGAAAGGGAGGTAATCGAAAAAGCACTTACAAAATCAAAAGGCCATGTTATAGGAGCAGGTGATTTAATTGGCCTCAGCAAGTCTACCATGTATAGAAAATTGAAGGAGCATAGAATAAATCCAAAGCACTATAGATCATAAAGAATAATTCCCATAATCGAGAAGAATAATTCCCGATTATGGGAATTATTCTATTTGGAGGGAATTTTTCAGGGCGGTAATTCAGCAAATCAACGCATTCGAGCGTTATAGTAAGTTGGCACGGGAATTGCAATATATAAGCGTAGTACTTTATGGCCCGCAGGAAAGGGGGGAATTGCAAAGAGGGCAGTTAGTGGAGGTGATTTGATGAATAGATTTATCATCGAGTTTGGATTGGGCGTTGATTTCCATGGACAGGATGTCACCAGAGCCGCTGAAAAGGCGGTGCTTGATGCCGTATCAAAAAGCTGTCTTTGTGGTCTTGAGGAGGTTGTCGGAATCAATAATCTAAACGAAGGAGTGGGTGTAAATGTAACTATCGCTGTTGCAAGACCTGAGGAGGTAGATATCGAAAGGATAAAGAAATGCCTGCCTGTGGGAAAGAAAACAATTAAGACGATTCAGGGCGGGATGACTGTACCTGGCTTGTTTATTCCAGACTTCGGGGACAAGGACAGCAGTATAGAGGCTGCATTGGCATGTGTAGAGGTAGAGATACTATAGCAAGGAGGGATTTTCTTGGATCTTAATAATGAAAAAATAATTGAAATGTACAAGATTATGAGGCGTATCAGGGAATTTGAAACAAATGCAAGCCGATTGTTTGCAGAGGGTAGCATTCCTGGATTTGTTCACCTATATCTTGGTGAGGAAGCCGTTGCTACGGGAGTTTGCTCAAGTCTGAACGAAGATGACTTTATCACCAGTACACACAGAGGTCATGGACATATAATAGCCAAGGGTGGAGACACCAAGTACATGATGGCAGAGCTTTTTGGAAAGGAAACCGGATATTGTAAAGGCAAGGGAGGCTCCATGCATATTGCCGATGCTACAAAGGGCATTCTAGGTGCAAACGGTATCGTTGGAGCAGGACAGAATATAGCCGTGGGGGCCGGACTTAGCGCAAAGTATAGAAAATCAGGACAGGTGTGCGCATGCTTCTTTGGAGACGGGTCTACAAATCAAGGTACATTCCACGAGTCCATCAATCTGGCAAGCATCTGGAAACTTCCTGTTGTATTTGTATGTGAAAACAACCTCTATGGAATTTCAATGTCCCAGGCGAGGCATCAGGCAATACAGGATGTTGCTGACAGAGCGGTTGCCTACAACATCCCAGGGATAGTAGTCGATGGAAACGACATATTTGCAGTATACGAGGCTGCAACTGAAGCTGTAGCAAGAGCCAGAAGCGGTCAGGGACCAACCTTGATAGAGTGCAAGACATACAGGCAAAAAGGTCACTTTGAAGGCGACCCTGCTACCTACAGGGTATCAGAAGAGGTTCAGGAGTGGATGGCAAAGGATCCTCTACCAAGGGCAGTGGCCTACTTATTGGATAACGACATTGCAACAGAAGAAGAGTTGAAGAAAATAGACGATGAAATTGCCAAGGAAATAGCGGGTGCCATCAAGTTTGCAGAGGATAGCCCAGTGCCTTCTTTAGAGTCGATAGTTCAGGATATTTATACAGATATCGTAGAGGAGGTAAGATAGATGAAAACCATGAGTATGATGGAAGCAATCAGAGAGGCTATGAACAAGCGAATGAGAGAAGACGAGAATATATTGCTGTTTGGCGAGGACGTTGGGGCCTTTGGAGGCTGCTTTGGCGTATCAGCGGGAATGTTTGATGAGTTTGGGCCTGAAAGAGTAAGGGACACCCCAATATCCGAAGGTGCAATCATCGGAACAGCGGTAGGTGCAGCCGCAACAGGCCTTAGACCGATAGCAGAGCTTATGTTTATTGACTTTGCAACAGTTGGTGCGGACCAGTTGGTAAACCAGGCTGCAAAAATGAGATATATGTTTGGTGGAAAGATCAATCTGCCAATGGTTGTAAGACTGCCATTGGGTGCAGGAATAAGTGCAGCAGCCCAGCATTCCCAGTCACTGGAAGCTTGGCTTGCACATATACCGGGTTTGAAGGTAGTTTATCCTTCGACTCCAGCAGATGCCTATGGCCTGATGCTGCAGTCCATAGACGATGAAAACCCCGTCATATTCCTGGAGCACAAGATTCTTTACGGAGCCAGCGGTGAAGTGGATGAGAATATGGCACCAATAAAATTTGGAGTTGCGGATATCAAGCGAGAGGGAAGTGACGTAACAATTGTTGCAACAGGAAAGATGGTACACGAAGCCCTCACTGCAGCTGAAAAGCTGGCAGAAGAAGGAATCGAGGCCGAGATTCTCGACCCAAGGACTCTGTTCCCATTTGACAAGGAAACTCTTTTGAAATCAATAGAAAAGACCAACAAGGTCATAATTGTATCGGAGGAAAACAAAAGAGGAAGCTACGCAAGCGAAATCGCGGCTGTAATTGCCGAGGATGGCTTTGACTTTCTGGACGCACCAGTTGCAAGATTATGTGCAATGAATACTCCTGTTCCATTCTCACCGGTACTTGAGCAGTACTATGTACCAAGTGCAGAGGAAATTGCGACAGCTGTCAAGAAGATGTTCTAGAAGGAGGCAACTCAAGTTGCCTCCCCTTCAAGGGGTGAGAAAATGAGTACAATAGGAATTATAGCCAATCCTGCATCTGGAAAGGACATTCGAAGGCTTGTTTCCCATGCAACCGTTGTAGATAACAATGAAAAGGTGAATATTGTAAAGAGAATTATCCTGGCTGCTCAGGGAGCAGGCATCACAGAGGTTGTTGTAATGCCCGATACATTCCTTATAGGCTACAAGGCTGATGAGGAGCTGAAGGGTTCAAAGGAGCTTCATATTCCAGTCGAAATTCTGGATATGAGAGTAAGGGGAAGTGTCGAGGATACCATTCTAGCCACAAAGCTGATGGAGGAAAAAGGTGTTAATTGCATCATAGCCCTTGGCGGTGACGGAACCAGCAGAGCAGTTGCAAAATCCATAACAACGACACCATTGATCAGCATATCAACCGGTACAAACAATGTTTATCCGGAAATGCTTGAGGGAACGGTTGTGGGAATTGCTGCTGCAGCAATTTCAACAAATGTATGTAATATGGGCGAAACCTGCAGGAGGGACAAGAGGATTGAAATTTACAAGGGCGGAGAAATGATTGATATCGCACTTGTGGACTGCGTAATTTCAAAGCAGACATACATTGGATCAAAAGCAATCTGGAATCCAGCAGATATCCAGAAGGTCATAGTATCCAGAGCCAATCCAGCTTCCATAGGTTTTTCAACAATTGTAGGTGTAAAGAAGCTTGTGAGCGAAGAAGATGACTTTGGAGCATCAATAAATTTAAATATAGGCGATAATGAACTGGTAGCTCCAATAGCTGCAGGAACAATGAAGGAAATAAGAGTTGACGAGCCTGTGGTACATCCATTGGGTGAGTTTTTTTCGTGGACCATGGAATACAAGGGGATAATGGCACTTGACGGTGAAAGAGAGTTGCCTTTCAAACAAGGTGATACATTCCAATTTAAAATAACCAGAGATGGACCGTACAGGGTCAATATAAAAAGGACAATCATGTCAGCCCAGAAAAATGGGTTCTTTAACCGGTAACACTGAAGGAGGAGGTAAAATGGCGAAAAAGATAGTAATGCCCAAGCTGGGTCTTACAATGAAGGAGGGAAAGCTTGCCAAGTGGTACAAGGCAGAGGGAGACCCCATAAAGGTTGGAGATAAATTATTCAGTGTTGAAACAGACAAGATAACAAATGATGCAGAGGCCACTGAAGCTGGAGTTCTTAGAAAAATAATAGTGCAGGCTGGAGCTACAGTTCCAATAATGGAGCCTGTTGGCATAGTTGCTGGAGAGGGTGAAGATATTTCTTCATTACTTGATGATGTGTCCGAAGCTCCGTCAGAAAAACCAGAGGTTAAGGAAGAGACAGCAGCAGAGACAGCTGAGCCGGAGAAGAAGGTCCAGAGAACCGGCAAAGTCAAGATCTCTCCTGTTGCCAGGAAACTGGCTGAGGAGGAAGGCATAGACGTTGAGACAATTGAAGGAACAGGCCCTGGAGGCAGGATTGTCCTTGATGATGTGAAGAATGCAGCGGAGAACAAGGGTAAAATCAAGGCAAGTCCGGCGGCAGAGAAGGCCGCCATAGACCTTGGAGTGGATGTTTCCAAGATATCAAGTGAAAGCAGAGTAATGAAGGATGATGTTCTTAGAGCTGACAGAGAGGCTCAATATTCATCCATGGCACAGCCTGAGGACAGAAGGATTCCACTGACCACAATGAGAAAGATCATAGGGAAAAGAATGAGTGAAAGTGCTCATACTGCACCGACGGTCAACTTCACCATATCCGTGGATATGACAAACCTGAAATCCTTGAGAGAGGAGCTCAAGGGTGAAAGAAGCATAACCTACACAGATCTTATTGTAAAGGTTACCTCATTGCTGCTCCTTGAGCATCCCTACTTGAACTGCTCACTGGACGGAGAGGAAATCGTACTGAGAAACTATGTAAATATGGGAGTGGCAGTGGCACTTGAGGATGGTCTCCTGGTTCCAGTCGTTAAAAATGCCCATGTGAAGAAGTTAGGGGAAATTTCCGATGAAATTAAGGATCTGTCCTATAGGGCAAAGACAAATCAGCTGACAACCGATGAAATAGAGGGAGGAACCTTTACTGTTACAAATATAGGCATGTTTGGAATAGAAAGCTTTACTCCCATAATAAATCAGCCGGAATCCGCAATTCTCGGTGTAAACGCAATAATCGATACACCAGTTGTGCTAGAGGGCTGTGTATGTACAAGACCGTTAATGAAGCTGTCACTTACTGCCGATCACAGAACAGTTGACGGGGCAGTTGCAGCGATGTTCCTGGCAAGGTTGAAGGAAGCACTGGAGCATCCGCTGAGAATACTGCTTTAGGGGGGATACTATGAAGATTGTGATAATCGGTGGAGGTTCGGGAGGCTATGTGTCAGCCGTAAAGGCTGCACAGCTGGGAGCCCAGGTAGTGCTTGTTGAGAAGGAGTATATCGGCGGGACTTGTCTGAATACAGGCTGTATTCCTACGAAGGTTCTTCTTTATTCAACGGATATATATCATCAACTGAAATACGAGGCTGGTGCTCTGGGCTTGGAGCTGGATAATCTAAAAATAAACTGGCAGGAGCTCCAGACCAGGAAAAATCTGGTTGCTACACAGCTTGTGGAGGGTGTAAAGAACCTTCTTAGAACAGGTAATATTGAGGTGATTGAAGGTACTGCAAGATTCTCATCAAAGAATAGCATCGAAGTTGATTTGAATAATGGAGGAACAAAAAGGGTTTCATTCGACCGTGCCATTGTTGCTACGGGATCCAAGTCAATCGTAATTCCGGTTCCCGGTCACGACCTTGACGGGGTTATAACGAGCAGAGAAGCCATGAGTCTTTCAGAGATTCCGGAGAGTCTATGTATAATAGGTGGAGGAGTAATCGGTGTAGAATTTGCAAATATGTACTCCAACGTTGGATGCAAGGTGACAATTGTAGAGATGCTTCCTCAGTTGGTTGCAAATATGGATCAGGAAATAGTGGGAAGTCTGGAGACAGCACTCCTTGAAAATGGAGTAGAAATCCACAAGTCTGCAAAGGTTATAAAAATAGATAAGGCTGATGGTGGTCTACAGGTTTCAGCCCAGAAGGGAGATGAAACCTTCCAGGTAGTGGCTGACAAGGTATTAATGGCAACTGGAAGAAAACCTGCCGGAGATGATCTGGGACTTCAGGAGCTTGGAGTAAAGGTTGAAAGGGGAGCAATTGGAGTTGACAGGCTCTTCCAAACAGAGGTGGATAATATTTATGCAATAGGAGACTGTACAGGCGGGGTTCAACTTGCCCATGTGGCATCAGCCTCAGGACTGATGGTTTCAGAACTGATCATGGGTAAGAGAATGGCGATGGATTTCAGGACCATTCCATATTGTGTGTATACAAAGCCTGAGCTTGCTTCAGTTGGTATGACCGAAAAGGAAGCCCTGGATAAGGGCTACCGTATAAAAACAGGCAGATTCCCTATGTATGGCAATGGGAAGGCAGTTATTACTGGTGATGTAAGGGGACTTGTAAAGATTGTGGCAAATGAAAATACCGGAGAGGTTTTGGGAATTCATATTGCCGGAAGCAGCGCTACGGAGCTTATCGCTGCCGGCGCTGTTGCAATAAGGCTTGAGGCCACAGTCGATGAGCTTCTTACAACCATATATGCCCATCCAACTGTGGGTGAATCGATTCACGAAGCGGTAGAGGGAGTTTTTGGAAAGGCAGTGCATTTGCCGGGATAGAGTAAAATTCTCATTTCACAATGCTCAATTCACAATTAACAAGATTTTATTTGAGATTTAGCCAGAACATCGAAGCATATTCATGTTCTGGTTTTTTCATTGTGAATTGCAATGAAAGCCTCGGCAACGATTTTTTACGGACCGCTCAAGGCCGCTTGGCCAAGTAATGTCCTTAAAAATGTTCCCTTCGGCTTTCATACATTAGAAACGCTACGCTTGTAACGGTTAAATTCATTTTCTTTCCACTTTCTTGCCTTCGACTTTCTGCGACTATGGTATAATAAACTCAAAAGAAATTACGGGAGGTATTCATATGAACAACTTTAAAAAGGGACCTGACCCTAGATTCAGGTGGGTGGTAATATTTGCAGCACTGGGAGTTATATTTCTTTTGGCAT
>JBNJCX010000032.1:0-20218 GCA_051744365.1 Bacillota bacterium | reverse complement strand
ACGTCCCCTTGGGCACGCGACTCATTTTTCATATACCAAACCGCTTTGAAGCTCCTTAAGTCCAAGCTCAACTATTACTGCCATCAGTGTAACAGGTATCGCACCCTGAAGAATCAGGACCATATCGAAGGTTCTAACCCCATTGACCACAAGAACGCCAAGACCTCCTGCTCCCACAGCTGCTGCAAGGGTCGCTGCACTGATATTGATAACCAAAGCTGTTCTGATTCCCCCAAGGATAACATTAAGTGCCAGGGGAATTTTTATTTTTCTGTAAAGCTGATATTGTGTCATTCCCATTCCTTTGGCTGCATCTACAATATTCTCAGGGACCTCCTGTATCCCTGCGACAACATTGTAGACAATTGGCATAAGGGCATAGGCAACAAGGGCTATTAGAGCGCCTTCATAACCATACCCAAGTACGGGCACTACCAGTGCCAAAAGAGCTGGCGAAGGAAATGCCTGCCCTAGGTTAACAACCTTCAGCAAAGGTTCTCTGAAGTCGCTTCCCTGTTTTGTTGTTACATAGATTCCCAAACTGACCCCAACTCCCACCGCTATAAGGCTGGATATTGCAACCATCCGTATATGCTGCATAAAATATACCACCAGCGGGGTCCTTGAACCGGTTGAGCTCTTTGAGCTGAAATATTTATAGAGTACAGCCTCAAACTCCGTAGAATACAGCATGATCAATCCCAGAATTGATGCCAGAATAAGAGCTGCAATGAGATTTCTACTGGGGCTTCTCATCTATATCCCTCCCCACTACCTGTAGAATTCTGTTAAACGATATGCTGCCTCCCTCTATGCAAATCCGGTCTGTCCCAAGTAGAAGCATCTGTGAAAGGGCTTCTTTAAGAGTTGCATCCCCTGATAATGGGTCTCCTCCACAAGAGACCTCTTCCCTGTAATCCTCAGCGTTTTTTCGTGACAGAATCGTTAGAATTCCTTCACCTTTAAAGAAGTTATCTACAAATTCATCAGCTGAGTGCAGCACAACATTCTCGGGAGTATCAATACTGACTATACTTCCGTTGTTCATAATACATATTCTGTCCCCAAGTAGTATTGCTTCGTCTATATCGTGGGTAACAAAGACAACTGTCTTCTTTAATCTTCTTTGGATCTGCCTGAATTCCTTCTGTAGCCTGAGACGATTAATTGGGTCAACAGCTCCAAAGGGCTCGTCCATAAGGATTATGTCAGGATCAGACGCCAGGGCTCTGGCAACACCCACTCTCTGTGCTTCCCCTCCTGAAAGCTGTGAGGGCTTCTTGTTCTTGAAATTTTCCGGGTCCAGTCCCACAAGTGTCAGAAGTTCCTCCACCCTTGCATCGATTCTCCCTTTGTCCCAATTCAGGAGCTGAGGGACAGTAGCAATATTCTTCTTCACATTCATATGGGGAAAAAGACCTATGCTTTGAATTACATAACCAATACCCTTTCTCAAGTCTTCTTCCTTGAAAAGATCAATGTCCATGTTCTTGATTTTTATGCTTCCGGATGTCCTGTCGGTCATTTTATTCATAAGTCTAAGTGTAGTAGACTTCCCACAGCCTGAAGGGCCAAGTATAACAAGCAACTCGCCATTGTCTACATGCAACGAAAGATTATCAACAGCCTTGAAATCTCCATAGGATTTTGTAACATTTTTCATTTCAATCATATAGAGCCCTCCTTACGGATTTTTCAAAAGCCTTCAGGGAATAATCCAGTATAACTGTAAAAAAAACTATGGGTATGACCCCCATTAGAATAAGATCCGGCGAAGCCTCTGCAAGGCCAAGAAAAACAAAACTACCCATTCCTCCCCCTCCAACAAGGCCTGCCAGAACTGCCCCTCCGATTGTCTGTACAAATGCTATGCGGATTCCCGTAAAGATTACAGGGAAGGCAAGAGGTATTTCAATTCTTCTTAGAACCTGACTCCTGCTCATACCCATTCCCCTTGCTGCCTGGATTGCACCTGAATCCACAGATTGAAATCCAGTAAGTGTATTTCGTCCGATAGGAAGAAGTGTGTATAGTGTCAAGGCAACAAATGCAGGGGCCCATCCTATTCCACTGACGCCAATGGCCTTGAAAAAAGGAAGCTGTCCCAGACCCGACAGAGGTACAAGGAGTATTCCAAACAGGGAAAGGCTTGGAATAGTTTCAATGATACTCAGTGGGACCATTACTTTTCCTTCAAGCTTTTTTTTGGAATATGCAAGATAGCCTAGGGGGATCGCTATCAATCCACCGGCAATGACTGACCCGAAGGATAGCATCCCGTGTATATATAAATTGTTGTAGAACTGGGTCCTACGCGCCCTGTACTCCTTGATAAGGGAAAGGTCATCAAAATATCCCATATATACCGACAATCCCATAAGAGAGAGAATTGCCAGACCTAAAATGATTTTTGTTGAGGTTTTCCACCTTGCCCTGGGGATGTATGTGGACAGAATAACATACAGTCCGAATACCTGGACATAAAAGCCTGATGAAAGGCTTATCCTCGAAGCTCCTCCTGTACCCACATGTCCATCTGCTCCCATTGGAATCAAGAATAACAGCGCTGAAAGGAGAAGCAATCCCGTTATGGAAGCCAATTCATTCTTCCCCTTTGTCTCATACAAAGAAAGGGCCATAAAAATGACCCATCCAATCAGCAGCAGAATCCCCCAAAATTCCAAATATTGAAAAGCTGTAAGCCTCTCCCCTGTTACTATTCTATTTGGCTTTGCTTCAACAAGGGGTAATATCATAAGGGATGCTGTCCCTATCCCCACTGCAAGTATTAAAACCTTGTCCTTCTTCTTTTTCATATGATCACCCTACAGATTTATTGACCTATCAATCCATTTTCCTCAAGATGATTTCTTGCCACATCATTGGGAACCTCTCCATCAACAATGACCTTCTTGTTCATTTCCTGAAGATTTTCCAGATTCAATGTTGCAAAAACCTCTTCAATTATTCCTTCAATTTCAGGGTATTTATCCAGAACCTCCCCCCTTACAATAGCAGAAGGTTCGTATACGGGCGGTATTGACAGCGGGTCGTCAATTACTACAAGTTCAAGATCCGCTATTGACCCATCCGTTCCATATGCAAGGGCTACATTAACCCCATCCGTTTCATTTGCCAGGGCACTTAGGGTTTCAGCTGTATTCCCATGGGGAAGTACAATCAATTGGTCTGGTGACAATGTAAATCCATAGGCTTCCTCCATTCCAAGAAGACCGGAATATTTTTCTGCAAACAGCTGGCTGGTAATAAACTTCACATAGCCTCCATTGTTTACATATTCAGCAAAGTCATACATATCTTTGATGTCATTTGCCTCCGCAAAATCTCTTTTCACTGCTAGAGCCTCTGTATTGTTGGCCTTTGCAGGTGAGAGCCAGACAAGATTGTTGTTTTCCATATCATACTCCCGGATCGCTTCATATCCTGCCTCTGCATCTCTCCAGATATCTTCATCAAATCCCTCTGAATAGAACTGTCCGTTTCCTGTATAGTCGATTCCTATATGAAGCTCTCCCTCAAGAAGAGCGTTTCTGTGGACATCCGGAGTCCCGAATTGAATCTTATCCACAATTTCATAACCCTTGTCCTGAAGGGCAAGAAGAATCATATTCCCAAGTATCCCACCTTCTGTGTCCACGAATGATCCCAGCACTATAGGGTCATCGGGATTTAGCGTCTCCTGACCTGTTTCTGCACCACATGATGCCAGCACTAGAAGTATTACAGTCAAACTTGATATCAATATGAGTTTTTTTCTCATTTTGTCCTCCTCCATTCTCTACTTTGTCAAGGTAGTCTATGGAAAATAGTTACCCGATGATACGTCCTCTAATCACACTCAGAACTCCCTAACCATACATAAGACGAATATACTTTATGGCCGCGCCTAAGGAGCCTGAAAGAATCTTAAGCATATTCCCGACTCCATACTTTTTTATCATCCCTGTGTTCCTGTTCACAACTGTATTAATATAGAGATATGTCCACAGGAGCTGCCAGTAGTATCCCCTGAGACTCATCCTTGACGGTCTTATGGTCACCTGCCCGAAGCTCCATTTATCATAATCATCCGTGCTATATAGAAGTCTCTCCTTGTATTTTTCATACAGTGGCAGTCCGGGGAATGGTGTCAGTGGATTAATTGTGGATATCTCAGGTGAAAGCTCCCTGATATATCTCCTGAAGGATTTAAAATCATCACTGCTCCAGTCGGGATGAGCCATAAAAGATGCCCAGACATCAATTCCAACGCTTCTTAAAAATTCAGCTGCCTCCCTGTTCTGGTCGGTTGTTGACTTCTTCCTGTAGTCCGCAAGCTCCCTGTCATTAAATGTCTCATATCCCACAAGAAGTGCCTTAAGTCCAATGGATGCCATTTCTCTGACCTGCTCCTTATACTGAAGAATTCCCCTGACCGAGCCATATGCAATATAACTCTTTTTCAGTTCAAGCTCCTTTGCCAACTGGATAAATTCATCAGCCTTCCCATCATCTGAGAAAAAATCATTGTCGATAAACATTATCGTTTCCTCTTCTATGGAAAGCAAATCACTTATCCACACCTCCTTGTGGATAAGTGCCTCCCTTGCCCCCTCAATTCTCCATCTGAGACAGAAATCACAGGTTTTTGAGCAGCCTGTCCCCAGCTCCATAATGGCTGCCGGTCTGTAACCGAAGTAGGAGTAATGTCGTCTATACCTCTTAGTGGATTTTCGGTCCGGTAGAAGGTACTGGTTTCTTCCAGTTGCCCCGGTGTCATAATATAATAGTTCCCTGGAAAGTATCCCATCCAGCTTTTCAGTTCTTTTATCCTCAATGGATTTCATAAGGAGTTTCAAGTTTTCTTCAGTTGTAAATTTAAATATATGATCAATATTTTCGTGGAAAAAACTTCCAGGTGAAAGGTAGCTCTGGGTTCCGCCAACCAGTGTCATAATTTCATTATTGAAACCCTTGACCCTATTTGCAATCTGGATGACCTTTTCCACATCTATACAAAGACTTGTTATTCCTACCACATGGGGGCTGAAATCCTCCAGCTCCCTCTTTAGGTCGTTGTCTATCATCATATCAAAAATTTTTACCTGATGGCTCTTCTCTATAACTCCATATACCATCTCCAGCCCCAAAGGCTCTGAAAACATAAAGCTTCCCATGGTTATGGCCTGTTTTATCCTTGGAGGCCTTATTAAAAGTACTCTCATATTGTCCTCCCTTAGAATATATTGGGGGTAATCTTCTGTTTTATCTGGTTTCTGTAGTATAAGTTTACTCCTGTGTAGAATAGGTATTTTAGGGGATTTTTAAGAAATTCTCTCTTTAATACATTTCTACGCAATATTGATCCCAGGGTAAACAGGGATTGGTAAAGCTTCCAGTAGGCTTCTGTAAGCTCCTGTGAAGTCATATTTGCAGGAGTGTAAACTGCACTGGTTCCATCATAGGAGTAGATATCATCATTCTCCAGCCTTCCTGCTTCCTTGATTTCATTAAAGAATGACGTCCCGGGAAATGGTGTAAGTATATAGAACCTTGGAACGGATATTTTGTTCCTCTCGATGAATTTCCCGGTCTCTTGGATGGACTCCAATGTGTCACCCTCTCCACCTACGACCATCTCAGTGGATACATCAATTCCGTGGCTTTTTATATTATCTATTAGCCTGGAGTATTCCTCAGGGTTTGCCCACTCCTTGTTCATGGCAATAAGACTTTCACGGGAAATGCTTTCAAGTCCAAAGCTTAAAGTAGTGCACCCGCTCCTTGCAAGGGCACTTAGAAGCTCATCCTCCCCGCCGATTCTTATGTCGCACTGGCTCATCCACTCCATATCAAGCTTTTCCAGCTCCGCCAATATTTCACGCAGATATTCCCTGTCTGAGAAGATATTGTCATCCAGAAGAAGAACCTTGCTGTAGCCAAGCTCCTTTATCTGCTCTAGGTCTCTTTTGACCTCACCTATGGGCTTTTTCACATATCCTCCCTTGTACAGACACGCAACTGAACAAAAGCTGCAGGTATTGGGACAGCCCCTTCCAGCCTGTACAGGCAGAAAGTCTCCGATGTTCTTGTCCATTACCAAGTCAAACCTGGGTTTTGGAGTGGAATACCATCCGTTTTGAAGAGTCTTTTTGTAATGGGGCTTAAGGGATCCCTTCTGAAAGTCTGAGAGCAGATCCTCCCACACAAGCTCTGCGTCGCCTTCAACCAGTGAATCGCAGTATTTAATTGCTTCCTGAGGCATGATGCTTGCCATATAACCTCCCAAAACTACTGTCTTTCCTCTCTTTCGGAACTCTTTTGCTATATCTATCGAGCGTATAACCCCATGACCCATTGTACTGATTCCCACTAAATCTGCATCGGTGTTAAATGGAATATCCTCTATCACTTCATATATAAGCTCAACTTCCCAGTCAGATGGTGTCATTGCAGCAAGAAGGGGAAGAGAAAGTCCTATAAAATATAGCTTCTTCTTTTTTATAGGCTTTTTTTGTTTATCATATGGACTTGGCTGTATCAAAAGCAGCTTTTTCATCAGTAGCCCCTCACAATCTTCTTCATATACTGCAGCCCTACCATCTGACTTCCTTTAAGCATCCTAAGGTTTGCAGAAATCCCGTGCTCTTTGATAAGCCTCACTGTATTCACAGGTCTTAAGACTATCCTGTAGTAGCTCAATAGAAGCCTGATGTAGAACATCCTAACGCTCATTTTTTCAGGCGCCAACACAACATGTGCCATATCAAATACATGATGCTCTGAAACATCATAAAGTAATTTGTCCCTGTACTGTTCAAAGATTCCAGTCCCCGGCAAAGGTGTCAGGGGCTGAAGATTTACAAAAGTTATCTTCTCCTCTCTTAACCACCCTGTAAGCTCCTTAAAGTCCTTTTTTGAAAAATCAAGTGGAATAATCATGGTTGCATACAGCTCGATATTGAGATCCCTCAGGATTTCTATGCACTTTTCATTTATTGTTCTTGATGTATTTTTATTGTAATCGACAAGGTCAGAATCCCTTATGGACTCTATCCCAACTATTACAGCCCTAAGTCCAGCTTCTTTGAGTTTTCCCATTATATCCCTGTTCTCTGCAATAAAATCCGCCCTTCCGTAGACCAGGAATTTCTTGTTTATGCTTCTTTCCACAAGTAGCTCCATAAATTTCTCAAGCTTCTCCCTTCCAAAGAGAAAATCATCATCAACAATATATACCTCCTCTTCCGGGATTTGTTCCAGCTCATCCATAACAGACTCCATTGACCTTGAATAATACCTGCCTTCTGTAATCTCCCTGCAGAAGCAGAAGCTGCAGCTGTAGGGACATCCGTAGGATGTCTTTATAAGGGCACAGGGGTTGTGGAACATATAGTAATATCTGCTTCTGTATGCTGATACACTGTCTCTGTCAGGAGGAATGATTTCAAAATCCAATTCCTCCTTTGAAGTTTCATAAATTTCTTCCTGTATATTTTCTATGGATTTCCCTGCAGCCAGGCTTCTTAGAGTCCTTTGAAATGCGACCACTGCATTTCTTCCAAACACAAGATCAATCTGTGGATCCGTAAAATCCTCTGGTGCTACTTCACCATGGACTCCACCTACTCCCGTTATCACACCAGGCAAAATCTTCTTTGTAATCCCTGACATACTCTTTATGGTTCCCACATGTGTTATATAGCCTGTTAAAAGGACCAGATCCGGTTTCATTTTTAGAAGAATTTTCCTATACGCCCTCTTTTCAAGTATCATATCCACTATATGGACACTGTAATTGGCCTTGAGATCAGCAGGTATATTGGAAACCAGGTATTCCAGCTCAAGGGGTTCGCAAATCATTACATGCTTAAGCCCGATTGTATCCTTGTGTGGTCTCGGCCTTACAAGAAGTATTTTCATGGCAGCCTCCTAAGGATGTAAATGGCTATTGTGGGCATATAGAAGCTCTCCCGTATAATATGCATAGACTCAACATGGAAATTTTCTCTTGCCATTTCCCTGAATTCCTTGTCTGAGGGATAGTATGCGGAGCCTGTTGTAAGCTTTACAAATGACAGTGCCATCCTATCATAAAGACTGTTGCCGCTTGCAAATGCAATAATAAGTTTTCCGTCGGGCTTTAGGATTTCCTTGATGTCTTCCAGGACCTTTTTCTTGTTCCTGTAGTAAGGAAACGAATGGGTGCAGCTTATGATCTGGAAGCTTTCCTTTAACTCTTCCAGCTTCTCTGCTTCAAGAAGCAGATGTCTAGCTCCAGGATTTCTCTCCCTGGATACCACAAGCATCCCCTTGGAGAAGTCAATCCCTGTTATATCAATGCTGCCAATTCTTTCATTTGCCATATGGATAAGCTCTCCAGGACCACATCCAAGGTCCAGAAAGTCCCGAGCTCCTCTGTTCCATTCCCTCTGGATCATATCCACGACATATTCTCTTGTAGGCTTAAGTGATTTTTTCTGTACCCATAGTCTGTGATACCTTTTGGACCAGAAATCCCAGATTGCTTTTTCCATTATATTACCTCGCTAAAATATATTTCCAAATTCTCTTTGACAACAACAGCCTCGTATGGCTTAAATAAAATAGAATGTAGAAGATTGGCTTCGGAAGTTTTGAAGGCAGTACCAGATGAAGAAAGTCAAACTTCTCCGGATTTTCCGTCATTAACCTGTTCCTATAATCTTCAAAGTCAACACTACCCTGAAGGGGTGTAAATATTGAAATTGTATACACCTCTATCCTGTTATTCTTTATAAATCTCCAGAGTCTCCTAAATTCCTCTATTCCATAGTCAGGAGACACCATAAAAAGAGCAGTAATGTCTATTTTGCTATCTTTCAGAAGCTGGATAGCCTCCCCGTAGACTCCCTGACCCATTGCCTTGTTATAGCTTCCCAATTCCTTTTCGTCGGGAGTCTCAAAGCCTATTATTACCTCCCTCAGACCAGCATTATACAAATCCTCCAAAAGCTCCTTTTCCCGGACTATAAAATCCGCTCTAAGGTATCCAACAATGCTTCCCTTGAAACCACTTCTTCTGGAGGCATCAATGAAATCCAGTGCACTGTTTTTATCCGTAAAAAACACATCATCCACAATCCAGTAGTTTTCTGCGCCGATTTCTTTTATCTCTTCGAACATATTCTTGAAATCCGGCTTTACATATACATTATTGTTTAGACCTCTGCAGCAGCAGTAGGAGCAGCTGTATGGACAGCTTCTTCCTCCTTTTACAAGGGCAAGATCTTTTTTATCAAGGTATCTTAGTTTTTTCCTATGGTTTTTATAGAATTCCCTGGAAGGAATTACCCTTTCAGGATAAGGGACGGGAGTCTCCTCTCCCATGCTCCAGTTTCCACCCCTAAGATTAATGTCCACTCCTTTTAAGGAATCCGGTTTTTCACCCATGTCCAGAAGAGATATCAGGTTCTTGAATATCCTGAAATCCTGGGAATGAAAAACAAAATCAACATTTACTTTTCTGAAACTCTCTTTATTGATCTGAGCATGGACACCTGATACCATAACCAGGATTTTCCCATCCCTCTCCTTCCACCAGCCTGTCTTCCTGATTATTTCATCCTGGGCTACATTATAGCCAGTGAGTATTACCATATCGGGCAGCTCATCCTCAGGTGGATGGAGGTTAAACAACGGGTCGATAACTCTGTTTTCAATCCCCATCCCATCCAGTGCAGCTTTTATATACATTAGCTCAAGAGGCTCTGTGATTATCGGCTCAAAAATGGAGAACATTGTTCGCTTTCTGACCTTTTCAAGAAATATCAGCATAATATTCCTCCTTGAACACCCTGTGTTTTATAGGATAGGACTTGTATGAAAGCTTTGGAAGAAGCTTTTGAAGGGCAAACCTAAGCACCGGGTTATGATGGTGAATAAAGAGAAATCTATCTCTTTCAATGCAACCGATTTTTAGCTTGCTCTCTTCGGAGGTCTGTCCAAAGTCAATTTCCTTTACACCCGCATTTATACCAAGTCGGATTATCCACAGAAGCATATTAAAATACAGATCGTACTCCTCAACATCCTCCCTCTTGAATCCGCAGAACAAAAACATCAGGCAGCCATCATAAATCTTTGTCTGAACGAATCCAAGAAGCCTCCTGTCTCTTGACCTGAAATCATAAATATCTCCGTTGTACTCAAAAAAAAAGTCTTTAGAAAGCACTTCCAGGGGATGCTGTGACCTCTTTACTACCTCCCTGTAAAGCAGATGGTGTTCCCTTGTGTAATCTCCTTTTTCAATGGTAAGCAGAGGCAGTTTCTCCAAGGCTTTATTTAGCCTTCTTCTGTAGGGACTTCTCATTGCCAAAAGGTATTCCTCAAATGAATTAAAGCGATTCTTAAAGACAAATGTTGATAGGGTTCTTCCATGAATTGAAAAACTGTTATATCCGTTAAGTACAACCCAAAGACCCCTCCGTCCTCTTAGAAAGCTTTCCACATCATCCTCCCTGCCAATATATCCTGGCCTAGAAATGGATATGGGTAGTCCAATAATATTAGAATCAGCCTTCAAGGAAAATCTTCCCCACAGGTTTAAAAGATCCATTTTAAATTTGTAGGAAATGACGAGCGTGTTTTTTTCCATGTGGTATTCCTGCCCACAGGGGTTCACTCTTTCAAGAATTGACAACAATTCAATGTATTGACTGTCAATTTCAAGATTTCTCCCTTCAACAAATTCCACAATACCCATTACAATAGCTCCTTAACATATGCAGCATAGGTCTTTGAAACTCCGTCTGACCACTTATCCCCGAAAGCTCTTGATCTTAGATTATCCTTAAGAACCCAGCCTGACTCAAAATATCTATATCTTCCTCTGGTTACTGTGTGACAATAATCAAACAGCGCAAGAATCGCACCCTTTTCCTGTTCACAGGGAACCACACCCATCTCAACAATTTTAAAGGTGTCTATCTTATTGCCCATAAACCTATTTCTTATAACCGTCCTAAGTCCCATGCTGTCTTTACTGTCCATGATTTGATGAAAGTCAGGATACCACAGCATAAAGCCAACATCAACGCCGTCCTTTTGGACAAACAGCAGATTTTCATCCTTAAGTAGAAACTTGAAATCCTTGAACAGCTCCAGGTCCTCCTTTGGAACCCTTCTGTAGTAAAAAAGGTGATCCTTGAAAGCATCGTTATTTATTCTTGAATATATAGCAGCTTCCTCTTCCAATTTCGATAAGACCACTGTCCTCACTGTATATTTATCCCGAATCCTTCTTTTCAGATTTGAAGACATAAAATCCCCCAGGCTCTCCATATCCTTTTTAAAGGTTACCATTTCTATCCTCTCGAAACCATTATTCTCAAAATAGTCGTGTATATGGGGTGGATTATGCGCCATCCCAAAGCTTTGAGGCTTATCGTAGCTGTCATATAAAAATCCTAGGCCATAGTTTACATGCAAATTGAGGGATGCGCAGATCTTTTTGCATCCATACTCCCTGGCAAGTGAAACAGCATGCTCCATTAATAATTCAAATGCTTCCATATCCTGCTGTGGTGATTCAAAAAAGGATATCTGCAAATACTCATCCATCCTATTCACGTGGGCAAGGACTGCAACAAGTATTATATTGTCTTCATCCTTTACCATTAAAGGGTATGAATCAACAGCCTTTGATAGTTCTGAACTTTCAAAGAGGATACCCTTCAGGAGTCCCGACAAAGAGTCCCTTTTCATAGGATGATTCCTGTACTGCTCTATATAGAATCTCAGGAGTTCCATCTTGAGTTTTTTTGAATCCGCCGGAACAATTCTTTTCATCCTGCACCTCGCCCCTTTCACGTTAATTATACCATAGCCTCAACGCCATTTAGCATTACAATGATGTAACCTGGTCCCATTTGCTGTATAATTGAAGTAGTCTAATCACGAGGGAGAAAGCCATGGAAATAAATATCCTTTTAGAGGACAATGATATAATTGTAGTAGAAAAGCCACCTGGCGTTCCATGTCAAAGGGACAAGACAGGGGATGTGGATTTAATGACAGCACTGGGTAGGGATTATCTAGGCCTGGTCCATCGTCTGGACAGGCCTGTTGGTGGTGTTATGGTTTATGCAAAAACCCAGGCTGCAAGCTCCTGGTTGTCCCGGGCAATTTCAGACAGGGCATTGTTTAAGGAGTACCTGGCAATTGCATGTGGAAAACCTGAGAATCAGGAAGGAGAGCTGGTTGATTACCTGAAAAAGCTTAGAACGATTAATATGAGCAAGGTGGTTTCTGAGGATGACAAAGCTTCAAAAAAGGCAATTCTTCAGTATAGAATTCTTGAAAGTGTTGATGATAAAGAATTCGGAACTCTTAGTCTTCTCCACATAATACTGCTTACAGGAAGGCACCATCAAATCAGGGTTCAGCTATCACATGCAGGCATTCCCCTTTGGGGTGATACAAAATACAAAAGGATTTTATGAAAAGGAAGGAATGGAGCCAGATTGCACTATGGTCCCATAGGATAAAATTCAGGCATCCTGGGGGACGGAAGGTATCCTTTTATTCCATTCCCGGGGATATTTATCCATGGAGTCTGTTTCAAATGCCCAAGATAAATAGTTTGGAGGAAATAAAATGAAGGATATATTTTACACTGAAAGATTATTATTGAAAAGGCTCAAAAAGAAGGATGCCGTACTTGTGCTTGATTATATCAATACAAACAAGGATTTCCTTAAGGAGTGGGAAACAGACAGAACTGATGAGTATTACACCCTTGCTCACCAAAAGAAACTGCTTAGAAGTGATAATAAGAGATGCAAAGAGGGTCTGATGCTTAGACTTTGGATATTCAAGAAGGATAATCCTCATAGGGTTATTGGCACAATCGCCCTTGACAATATTATCAGAGGTCCATTCTTGTCTTCGTTTTTAGGCTACAGGCTGGACAAAGACAATCTGAACCAGGGCTATATTACAGAGGCTCTTCAGGAGGTTATACGGATTGCCTTCCATGAAATGGGTCTTCACAGACTGGAAGCAAATATTATGCCCAGAAATGCAAGGTCCCTTAGAATAGTTGAAAAGCTAAACTTTGCAAACGAAGGGATATCACGAGAATATCTTAAGATAAACGGAAAATGGGAGGACCACATGCATATGGTCCTCCTGAACAAAGATCTGTAGTTTAATCAATGATTGAAAATATCTTCTTCTCACAGTCAATTCTTGCCATGGCTCCATAAGGTAGTATGCACATGGGCTCGTTATGTCCAAAGCTCATGTTGAAGACTATGGGCATATTCAGATTGTATTCCCTGCCCACCTTCTTTATGGAGTCTCTGTATTCCTTGTAATACTTCCCTTGATAAGGCTTCCCGAATATTATTGCCGAAGCGTCCTGTAGAATTCCTTGGGCACCATAGTTTCTTAGCCAGCAGACAAAATCCTTGGGATTTACGGTTTCCTCAGATGTCTCAAAAAACAGAATTGAACCATTGAACTTCTCTCTATCAGGCCATATCTCAGTGGCCTTTGCCATTTCCAGAACATCCATACAGCCACCTATCAACTGTCCTTCAACGATTCCACTCCCTTGAATAAAATCATATCCTTCATTTCTACACATGGTCTTCTCTTTGTCTTTGTTTTCCTCAAGCCATTCTATCCTTTCGCCTGTCCACCATTCTGCAGGTTCAATTAAACCAATGGGTTCCTCAGTAAACAATGCTCTGTCTACATGATCCATGGTATACTCAAATACCTTTATATTCTCACCGAACTCTGCCAGTATAGACGGCCCATAATAGCTCTGAATACCCGCCTTTAGGCATATAAGATGAGTAACTGTTGAATCCGAGTATCCAAGGAATATCTTTGGATTTCTTATGATCACATCATAATCTATGTACGGCAAAAGTCTTATGCTGTCATCTCCTCCGATGCATGAGAATATTCCCTTGATTTCAGGGTCCATAAAGGCATCCATCAGGTCCTTTGCCCTCTTTTCAGGGTTGTTGTATATGTATTCGGTTCCTTTTAATGTATTCTCCATTTCTACAATATGGAGCCCCAGCTCCTGAAGCCTTTGCTTGCCTACTCGATATCTCCATAATATTTCCTTGTCTCCTGCGCCACCCCAGGAAAGGCTGACAGTGGCGACCTTGTCGCCTTTCCTTAGCCGGTCAGGCTTTATTAGTTGAAGCATGTAATTCCTCCTCTGTGATTATTCGAGCTCAAGTATCAAGTCCTCAAGCCTTCTCTTTGGTACATGGTGGACGCCTTTTTCATCTCTCCAGTACTTTATATCTCCATCAGGACCGACTTCCTCAAGGACAACCTCCTCCTTGGGCTTTCCAAGAGCTATAACGAGAATGATTTCGTATCTTTCAGGAATTCTTAGCTTGTTCCTTAAATTCTCCTTATGAAAAAATCCAAACATGCAGCCTCCAAAGCCCTTCTCTGTTGCTCCCAGCAGTATGCTCTGGCATGCTATCCCATGATTCCAGTAGATATTGCTTCCAATCTCCTTGTCAGCTACCATTACAAGATATGCAGATGGCCTCTCACCTTCAACTGGGCCTTCCCAGTCCTTGAGATATGCAGCCCACTTCAACTCCTCAAATATCATCTGGTTCTTTTCAGGTGTATTGGCTATTATGTATTTCAGCTGCTGCAGATTTGACCCTGATGATGAAAGCCTTGCAAGATCAATAAGCTCCAACAAGGTCTCCCTGCTTATTGATTCCTCCTGATAAAATCTTCGATAGGTTCTGTTTTTAAGTATAATATCCCTTAACATTTTATTCCTCCATCCTTTCATTAATTTGAAATACCAGTATTCTATGCGCTCGTTTTGCAACATTGAACAAGGAAGCAAGTCTGAACATAAATCGCATTCCATTACCAACTCTTTGGAGCTCTTTGGCAGAGGTAAAGTATTTCTCTTCAACAAATTTTATTCCCTCACTATATGATTCCATCTCTTTTGGTTCATCAATTCCCCACTTGATATTTGCACCAGTACTCTTCAAGGATGGATGGTTGCCAATCCTTTTTACAGTCATACTGCTGTAGGCATCAAATATCAGGGTAAAGCTTTCTAGTCTATCTTTTAGTCTCTCAATCAATGTCCTTATTTCATCTTTTTCAAGGTACATAAACAAGCCCTCTGCAATTACCAGATTTTTATCGCTGCCGGTTGATAGTTTCTCAATCCAGTCCCTCTCAGTTACAGAGCTTCCAACCATATGATAGTTATCTGTTTCATTATAAAACCTTTTTCTTAAATCAATTACCTCCGGAAAATCAACATCATACCATATAGCCCCTGACCAGTTCACTCGTTGGCATCTGCTGTCAAGACCACATCCTAGATGAATTATAATCGGGCTTTTATTTTTATGGATGAAGTCTTTTGTAAATGAGTCCAGCATAGCAGCCCGAATACACATCATTATATTTGTCTTTTCCTGAATCCTCAATTTATTGAAGTCGTAGTCAATGCTATTGACAATCTCCTCAGCCTTGGGATCCTCAATTATAGGATTGTTTTTTTTGTTTTCCACAGCCTTTCCATACAATGGTATAAGAAGTGTTTCCATTTCTCTTTCAAGGGTTACTTTTCCCATGACAGCTCACCTTTCTACTTTTTTAGGTTATTTTCCTTTAATCGATATCTTATTCCATATGGGATCAGGCCTATAACTACAAACAAGTATCCAAAGTATATAGCTGAAGCTGACAGAATAGTTGGTGCAACTGAGTTCACAAACCCTGTGAAAAACACAGGCAAAACTATAAGAACTGAGACAATTATCCTGAAAATCGTCCTGAATTCATGTATTGCTCCACAGTTAAAGCATATAATGTCCTTGTACCCCGACCAGATGGATCTTTGAATGGATTTGTATCTAAACTGGGCCCCACAGTTTTCACATTTTTGAACGTGCATCTTGAATCCTCCTTCGGCAATATCAGCTTTTGAAATCTAAATCATAAAATTGCCTTTACATTCATACTACCCAAATTCACACTATACTACAACATCTGTTACTCTTAATATCTATAGTAAATGAGGGTATTTATTATAATACTTTCAAATCCCTCCCAATCAAGTTAAAATACCATCAGATGAACGAATCAGTCGGAAGGAGGCTGTATAATGAATGATATCAGAATAGATGAATCAGCCAGAGTAATAGGAAAAACAAGGCTTGGAAAAGAAGCTTACATAGCCCAGGGAACAGTCGTAAGATCCAATGATGGTTCAGTCTTAATTGGAAACAAGACATGGGTTCTTGAAAATTCAGTTCTTATAGGCACTAGGAAAAATCCTCTCCAGGTTGGAAGCAAGACTGTGTTCGGCCACAAATGTATTGCAATCGGAACCGAGATTGGAGATTTATGTGAAATAGGAAATGGCACTTTATTCCTTCCAGGGTCAAAGGTCGGAAATATGTGTATTTTCGGAGAGGGCACCCTTATTCCAGAAGATGCAGTCATTCCTGATGAATCGGTTGTTGTGGGAAGGCCGGGACGAGTGATCAGAAAGCTTACTGAGGATGACAGGAATATGATTTCACGGATGAGAGGGAACGATACCTCAATTACCCCACCCCAGGAGACCGTGGTGGATTTGGATAGCAAGGAGAGTGATATTATGGCAAAACTATATACTGTAAACGGTAAATATCCAGATGTTTCAGACTCAGCATACATATATGATTCAGCAGAAATAAATGGAGATGTTAAAATTGGTGGAAATTCAATAGTCGCATCAGGAGTAAGAATTATTGGGAATACCCATGGACCGGTTATTATTGGTAACAATGTACAGATCCTTGAAAACACAGTACTCCATCTTCTTCCGGACAATCGGCTTATTATAGAGGATAATGTAACGATTGGGCCAGGCTGCATTATTCACGGTACCACCATCGGTGATGGGAGCGTAATCGAGTCAGGTGCGATTATTTGTGATTATAGTAAACTTGGCAAAAATACCATGGTGAAATCCGGATCTCTTGTGAAGCAAAGGAGCGTTTTCGGGGATAATGAGGTTCTTGAGGGCTTCCCTGCGAAAGTTATTGGTATAAATGAAGATGCATTGAAGAGGCCTGACTGGGCTATAAAGTTATAGATTTTATTAACAAAGAAAAACGTCTGTATGGAATATTTTCTTCCATACAGACGTTTTTCTACACCAAATTTAATATTTTTCTGGCTTCTTCAGTTGTGGCTATTGGTCTTCCCACAGCTTTGGCAATATTTATTACCCTTTGGACCAGCGTTTCATTCGTAGCGGATACTCCCTTTTCAAATTCAATTGTATCCTCTAGGCCTGTCCTCACATGCCCTCCCATGGCAATAGCCATTGTTATCATCTGAACCTGTGATCTCCCAATACCTGACACAGTCCAGGTAGCTCCCTTTGGAAGATTGTCCACCAGGAACATAAGGTTCTTGGGCGTTCCCGGTATTGAGCCCTTTACGTTCATTACCATATTGAAATGAAGTGGTCCTTTCAGGATTCCCTTCTTCTCAAGGAAGATAGCATTTGACAGCATTGCCGTGTCAAATACCTCAATCTCAGGCTTTATATTATTGTCAAGCATCTTCTGTGAAAGTTCTTTTATTAGGTCCGGAGAATTAGCATTTACACTTGACGGAAAATTTGATGAACCCGTTGAAAGGCTTGCCATTTCAACGTTCAAATCAAGCATCTGGCCTCTCCACTCTATGGTGTTCTCGCCGCCCCTTGCTCCAGTGGAAAGTTGCTTTATAATATCTACTTTTTCCTCGTCCATCTTGTTTACTACCTGTTCAAACAGATCTCTCCTGCTTGTTGGCATTCCATACTCATCCCTTACATGGATGTGGGCAACGGCTGCACCAAGCTGAGAACAGGCCTTTGCATCTGCAACTATCTCGTCAACTGTTACTGGAGTGCTTTCATTAAGCTCCTTTGTAGGTACATTCCCCGTAAGGGCAACTGTTACAATAAGTTTTTCCATTATAATCCCCTTTCAGTTCCTATAATTACAGGCTATCGCAGACCTTCTTTATACCGTTCTCCATCATCTCATACATCAAATCAACTTCATCCTTGGTTATATTGATTGGAGGTGTTATAAGGACATGATCTCCCTTCCCGTTTGCAGAGCCTCCACCTGGATAGAGTACCAGTCCTTCTTCCATACATGCATTGTTTATCTTTGCGTTCATCTTTATTGAAGGATCAAATGGCTCTTTGGTTTCTTTATCTTCAACAAACTCTACTCCAATCATAAGCCCTTTTCCTCTAATGTCTCCAACGATTGGGTACTTGTAAAGGTCTTGCATCTTCTCCATCAGGTAATCTCCCTGAGCAGCACCGTTTTCAATGAACTTTTCTCTTTCAATTATTTCCATTACCTTCAATGCTATCCCACAGGATAGTGGATTTGATGCGTATGTGTGCCCGTGGATAAAGTTTCCTGATCCTTCAACCATAATCGTATTAAATATCTTTTCATTACACACAGCAGCTCCCATTGGAGTGTAACCACTGCTTAGTCCCTTTGCAACTGTTATAATATCCGGTCTTGCATCAAAATGATCAGATGCCATTTTTTTTCCTGTTCTTCCTGAACCAGCCATAACCTCATCCATAATAAACAGGATGTCGTATTTATCGCAAATTTCTCTTACCATATCGAAGTATATCTTCTCAGGATGTGCTCCCGGTGCAGCTGAACCAATCACAGGCTCTGTTATAAATGCTGCGACATTCTGTGCTCCTTGTCTTAGTATTTCTATCTCAAGCTCTTTTGCTGCAAGAACACTTGTCTCATAAAGTGTCTCTGCTCCCCATGGATTTCTGTAGTGGTAAAACTGATTGATTTTTGGAAAGTTTACAAGCAATGGGTCATATACCTTTCTTCTTCCTATCGATCCTGTCATTGACAATGCTCCAAGTGTTGCTCCATGGTAAGAATTCCATTTGGAGATAATTTTCCACTTGCTTGACTGAACTCCATCCCTTTCAACAAAGTACTGTCTTGACATCTTCATAGCTGTCTCAACAGCTTCTGATCCACCGGAAACGAAGTATACATACTCAAGGCCTTCCGGACACCAGCTTGCAACTTTTTCAGCACAATCTTCAATAACATCCACTGTCCATCTTGATAGATGAGTAAATGCAATCCTTTCAGTCTGTTCCTTGGCAACTTCAGCAACTTCCTTGTTACCATGACCTATGTTTGCAACAGCTGAACCGGAGCATCCATCTATATATTTTTTGCCGTCTTCACTGATAAGATAAATTCCTTCTCCTCTTTCTATCTTTGGATAATGCCAGTTCTGGTTTCTATAAAAAACATGGTTTTTAGGCGCTTTGTTCAGACTCATTTCAATCCCCTTTCTATATTCCCTTAACTTCTATTAAATCTGTTCTGATACTTTCTTTGGTTTTTCCAAATTGTCTGCTTCGAATGTCTCGTAGTTAAACGTACCTTCAAGCTTTGATACAACAGCTGCCACTACAAGGTCTCCAAAGTTGTTTGTAGCTGTGTGGATCTGGTCAACTATTCTGTAAATACCTGCTACAAGAGCTATAGCTTCAAGAGGAAGTCCCATACTCTCAAGTAGCGTAATACTTATTACAAGTCCTATCTGTGGTACTGCTGCAGCTCCTACAGCAAGAAGTGTAGCCTGTAGTACAAGCAACGCCTGCATCCCGATTGAAAGTTCCATTCCGTACAGCTGACTTGCAAATACTACTATCAATCCAAAGTAGATGCATGTCCCGTTCATATTCATTGTTGCTCCCAGTGGAAGTACAAAGCTTGCATTTTCATCTGGAATACCGATTTTCTTGGCAGCCTTCATTGAAAATGGGAGAGCTGCTGATGATGTACATGTACTAAATGCAACAAGCCAGGGCTCAAATGCTTTCTTGAAAAATTTCAAAGGACTAACCTTTACCACGCCAGCCAGCAGGACCACCATAAGAACAAGAATTGTGTGTGCTATTGCTGACAGGTAGTCTGCCACTATGAACTTAGCGATTGGTCCAAATATATCAACGCCAAATTGTGCTGTTGCGTTTGCCATAAGACCGAAAACTCCATATGGAGTAAATCTTACAACTATGTCTATAATCTTGAACATTGTTTCTGAAAGAATATTAACCAACTCTGATAAAGGATTTCCTCTTTCTCCCAACATTACA
>JBNJCX010000031.1:0-20778 GCA_051744365.1 Bacillota bacterium | reverse complement strand
AAATATACTGATAAGAAAAGTCTTTTCAGTCATAATATCTGGTTTCTTTGCAGTCTTTATGTTGACTCTTCTTGCCAATATTGATCCAGGATCAAATATCAAGGTGATAAACAATGATATCTCAACAAATATTTCAGGATACCTCACAATAAAAAGAAGCGTACTATATTTAAGAACACTATTAAATCCAGGGGATTACAATAAGTTCACTGATGGAAATATTCTTGAGACCATTTATAATTCAAGCAAGCTTAGTATAATGTTGATTTCATCTTCACTGGCATTCTCAACAATCGTTGGAATCATAAGGGGAATGTATGAAGGGCACAGGTCAAGAAAAGCAAAGCTTGGTTCAATTGGAACATTGGTATTTTTCTCTATTCCCGATGTATTGATAGTATTGCTAACACTTTTGGGCTATACATTGGTTGCAATGAAATTTCCAGCGATAAGAGATGCAACATACATTAAGGGGTTTGTTTTGCCCTTGCTTACCTTGTCAATAATACCGACAATCTATATTTCCAGAATAACCTTTATAACCATTCAGGAAGAACTGGGAAAGGATTACATAAGAAATGCAATTGCCAAGGGCTTTTCCAGGAAGAAAACCATATTCTATGAGCTTATACCGGCTATATCATTTAAGATAGTCGATACCTTGCCAGCCATAATGACAATGCTTCTGACGAATATGATAATTGTTGAGTGGTTATTTAATTATCGTGGAATACTATACTTCTTGCTCTATTTCTATAATCGACAAGACGTCTATAGATTTGTTCCTCTAGCCTTGACCCTTGGTCTTATGTACATTGTCTTTACCTGGGGCGTTCAACTTTTGGCAAGACTTATAAATCCCTTAAAAAGCAAGGGGGCGAAATGATGAAGAAAAGGAACATACCATTAATACTGGGAGGAATAATTCTTCTATTGATACTCTTTGTAATGATATTTCCAGATATGTTTACCGATAACAGCCCCTACACGATTCAGTTGATGAGGTTTATACATGAGGATGGCAAGCTGTTCGTTGAAAGGGCGCCGTTCACTCCCGGCAGTGATTTTATACTGGGAAGTGATGACCTTGGCAGAGATATCTTCAGCTATATCATATACGGTACGAGGCTGACAATTTCCTTGGGTTTACTGATAGCAATCGGACAATTCCTGATAGCCATTCCCCTGGCCTTGCTGGGTGGATTTGGAAACAGACTGGCCAAATCGGTTATCAGACAGTTCAATATAATCTTTTCAGCCATACCTGCCCTATTGATATCCATCATACTGTTGAAGTTGGATTTCATTGCAGGTCTGGATAAGCAAAGCTCGATTATAGCCTTTGTTCTAATACTTACAGCTGTAAGCTGGCCCAAGCTTGGAAGCATTATAATGGAAAGGGTTGAGGCGATTATTGAACTGCCATTTATAAAGGGTGAAGTGGCAATAGGAAAAAGAAGATCTAGAATAGCAATTGAAAATGTTGTACCTCATCTGGCACCTGAACTGATAATACTATTTTTCATGGAGGTGGCCAGAAACCTGTCTATGATCATGCAACTGGGTATTTTTGCGATATTTGTCGGAAATCTAGGAATAATCAACGACGGATCATCAGGCGCCATGATCAATACCGATATCAGTTTTGAACCCGAGTGGGCAAGCATGCTGAGTACTTCAAGAACTTTAATCAGTGCCGCACCTTGGGCAGTTATTTTCCCGGCATTGGCTTTTTTCATCAGTGTTCTTGGGTTTAATCTATTTGGGGAAGGTTTAAGAAATATAATACAAAGAAAAGATTCCAGAATGCCCTTGGTTTTTCGCAAACTAATTTCACTGGACTTCACTTATCTTTGGCAAATGGTCGGAAAGAAAGAAAAAATCAAATATACTCTCGTAACGGGCACCTTAATTGTAGCATTGGTGATACTAAGCATTGCAAATAGTGAGGATTACAGTATTAGTGTGGGTTCTGATTCAGTTGACCTCCCAAACAGAGTTATAATTGGCACAGAGGAAGCCTATGAAACAGCCCAGCTTATAACTGATAAAATGGTGAAGTTGGGTATTGAGCCCTTGGAAGAAGATGGTTATATATTAAGTTACGACATTGGGCCATCTTATATGATCGAGGAACAAGACTTCGGTATCAATTTAGAGGATGGACGGATGGATTTGATCCCAAACCATGATTTTGCGTTTGTAACTTCAGGAAACATTAATAATACAGGAATGGTTTATGATGCCACAGAGGAAGATATGTTCAGCATAGATGATTACAGCAGCTTTAGGGATAAGTTTATTCTTATAGATAAGGAATACTACAATGACCAGTCAATAGATTACTTTATTGATGAAATCAATAGTAATATAAGAATAAAAGGAGTATTGTTAATACCAAGAAAGAGTGAAGCGATCAACAGTCTTATTATAGATGAAAGTGAGAAAATGTCTGTAATAATGGTTTCAAGAAAGGTTTCAGATTTATTGAGAACAAACTTGGACTCAACGATTTCAATTTCTAGTTCAGTTATGCCATTGGGAAGTACTGGCAATAACCTTGTTGGTATCCATAAAGGCACTGATGAAAACATAGGTGATGAAGCCATAGTAATTGGATTGAACTACAATTATACAGAAGAAAGTGGAAATGATGTACTGGAGTTTAACTTGGAATTAATGGAGCGATTATGTCAGCAGCAGAGGAATAAGAGGTCAATCATCTTTATGTTCCTGGATGGTACCATTGATGAGAAACGACACGGAATCCATTATATTACCCAGGATTTCCCGTACAGTCCAAATAAGGTAGAAGGGTATATTGATCTTACCGGTCTTGTTGAAAGAAATTTTGATTACATTCAATTCAGTTCTGCTCAAGCACCTATTACAAGACAATTTGCCTGGAGCCTGGCACACCATATTGAACAAGAACTTACCAAGAACAATCTGGAAATTCGCGAGCTTCAAACCAGATCCATTGAGAATGAATACTATTTTACAGCCAGTGGAGCTGATAATGCAATGTTCTGGGAAAGAGGAATACCAACCATTATTGTCAACACTCCAGAACCAGGGGAGGAGACACGTGGTATAGAAGAAGTAGGGAGCATTCTATTGGAGGTTATCAATAAAAACAATTATTAAAAGATTTTAATACGAGTAGATCGACTAGGGGTTGATTAAATGGAAAACAAGCTTATAGAAGTCAAGGATCTAAAAGTATCCTTCTTTCATGAAAAAGGGAGTATCCAAGTAGTTAGAGGATTTGATATTGAGCTTAAAAAGGGCGAGATTGTGGGCATCCTTGGTGAATCCGGCAGCGGAAAGACCGTTTCTGCAAGTTCAATTATTCGTTTGATAGATGAAGCTATCGGAACGGTAGATTCCGGTGAGGTAATCTTTGATGGGAAGGATCTAATGAAGGCCTCTGAGGAAGAATTAAAGAAAATCAGAGGATATAAAATTTCATACATTTTCCAAAATTCTTCAGCAGCGTTAAATCCATACAAGACAATAGGGAAGCAGCTTAGCGAGGTCTTAAAAACCCATAATTTGCCTGATACTAAAGAGTATATAATCAATACACTTAATGAAGTGGGAATAGATGAAGCAGAAAGAATATACAATAGTTATCCATTTCAGCTTAGTGGTGGTCAGAATCAGAGAATTATGGTAGCTCAGTGTATTCTTTGCAATCCAGAGCTTTTAATTGCAGATGAGCCGACCAGCTCAATAGATGCATCACTGCAAAAAACCGTTCTTGATTTATTGAGGGATATCAGTAAAAAGAATGATATGTCTGTAATTATTATTACTCATGATTTTGGTGTTGCCAAGTACCTTTGCGACAGGCTGATGGTAATGTATGGGGGTTTAGTTGTTGAAGAGGGAACCATTGAAGAGATTTTCAATGAACCTTTTCACCCATATACAAAGGAATTGATTAGATGCTCCAATTCACTGGCTCAGGATGAGGACATTATGTATTTTATAGAGGGAACGCCTCCTACACCATTTCAATTTAAGGATGAATGTCCATTTTTTAGTCGCTGCAAGTTGAGAGAGCCAGCATGCATGGCTGGTATACCTGAAATAAGAAAGATTAAGGAAAGAAAAGTTAGGTGTATTCTGTTTGAAGAAGAGGTGAGAAAGCTTGAGTAGCATACTAAAAGTTGATAATCTGTCAAAACACTATATTATAAAGAAAAGTATTTTTTCTAAAAAACAAGTTATTGATGCTGCCATAGATATCTCTTTTGAAGTGGGAGAAAACCAGACGTTGGGGTTGATAGGTGAAAGTGGTTCGGGCAAGAGTACAATTGCCAATTTGGTTTTAAGACTAATTGATCCAAGCAACGGAAGGATTGAAATATTCGGCAAGGACATAACCAATTTAAAAGAAGAAAACATGCGAAAGTACAGAAAGGATATTCAGATAATATTTCAATACACAAATTCTGTATTGGATCCACAAATGACGGTGGACGAGTTGTTAAAGGAGCCATTGAGGATACATAATATCGTAAAGGCAAGTGAAGTTGACGAGGAGGTTGAGCGACTTCTCCATATGGTGAATCTTTCACCTTCGGAAAGATGGAAGTTTCCAGGACAACTTAGCGGTGGACAGAACCAGAGAATCATCATTGCCAGGGCCATTGCGACCAGAGCCAGGCTGATAATTTGTGATGAGCCGGTTTCTGCACTTGATGTTTCAGTACAAGGACAAGTATTGAATTTACTTATTAAGCTTAAGGAAGAGTTAAATCTGTCTTATCTGTTTATTTCCCATGATCTAAAGGTAATCAGGCATATGTGTGACCGTATTGCAGTTATGAAAAAAGGCGAAATAGTCGAAATGGGGGATACAAAAGCCATTCTTAACAACCCGCAGCATGAGTACACAAAAAAGTTAATAGAATCAATGCTTTGAGTCATTGGTGAGTCATTGGGACGGTTCTACTGACTCATCGCATGCAAAATAAACTGATCTGTGGAGGGTAAAAATGCCAAGGAAGCCAAGAAGATTAAGCAATTCTAGGATTTATCATGTCATGATAAGGGGCAACGAGAAGAAAGATATTTTTTTCAAGGATAAGGACAAGAATAAGCTCATCAGGATTTTAAAGAGAATCAATAGTGAGGACGGGCACTATCTCTATGCTTACTGCATCATGAATAACCATGCACATTTTGTAATAAAGGAAGGCAATGAGAATATATCAAAAATTATGAAAAGGATAAATACAAGCTACGCAACCTACTACAATAAGAAGTACAGTAGAGTCGGCCATGTCTTCCAGGATAGGTTCAAAAGCGAACCTGTTGAGGATGAGAGATATTTGTTGGAGGTTATCAGGTATGTTCACAATAATCCAGTAAAAGCCGGAATGGTTTCAGAGCCGGAGAATTTCCCATGGAGCAGCTATAGCCTATATTTAAGAAGTGATGAGAATGATTGTGATTTTCTTTCAATGGATACAATATTAGATATATATGGAGAGAACCAAAATCGTGCAATTATAAAGTTCATTGAATTTACGAAGAAGAGGCAAGAGAAGGAATTTCTCGATGTCCATGAGGATAATAATACTACTGAGGAAATACATATAATAGTCAATGAGTATTTAAGTAGGAATAAGATAGGCAGAGATACATTAAGCAGTGATAAGGAGATCAGAGATAATCTTTTAGGGAAGCTGAAAGCGGAATATGGATTTTCCGTTAGGTCAATTGAAAAAGAAACCGGTATCAATAGAAATATTGTTCAGAGATTTTCAGCTAATAATGAGTCAAAAAGAACCGTCCCCTCGACTCAAAAGGAGGAGTAATACCATGGCAGAACTAAAGTATGTATTAGGAGAAAGACTCCATAATAAGCTATACAATGACATCCAGAACCTTCAGGTTATCTGCAGGGAATATGACGGTACCATACTTAAGCTTGAGCTTGATTATAAGCTGGCCAAAGCAGATACATTTGATATCAGTCCGGAAAAAAGGATTGACGAATTTACCTGCCTGGATGGTGAACAGCTGGTAGGGTATATAGGAATAGATGACTTTGGGGGCAGAACTCTTGAGGTAAATGGAATGGTGCACCCTGACTATAGAAGAAAAGGAATATTCAAGGAGCTATTCTCTCTTGTACAGAAGGAATGGAAGGAGAGACCTTCTGATGTCATGCTTCTTTTAACCGACAAAAAATCAGCTGCTGGAAGAAGCTTTATCGCAACAACAGGTGCAGTTTATGACCATACGGAATATGAAATGATTCTTTGCGACAGCCTATTTAAAAATGCAAAAAAATCCTCAAAGGGCTTGATACTAAGAGAAGCTAAAAAGGGTGATGAATTGGAAATAGCCAGGCAGAACTCCATATACTTTGGGGAGAAGCTGGAAAATCAGGAGCTATTGGATATAGAACTGGAAAAAAAGAGAGGGTTTCATGTATATATGGCTACTATGGAGGGTAATATAGTAGGAAAGGTACATCTTCATATTGTAAACAGACAGGGAGGAATCTTTGGCCTTGGAATTATTCCAGAATACAGGGGAAAGGGTATGGGTAGGGAGCTATTGCTTCGCTCAGTTGAAAAGCTGAAGGAGCTTCAAGCATCCTCCATTTATCTGCAGGTGGATGCAAAAAACGATACAGCCCTTGGACTGTACCAGTCATGTGGATTTGAGGAAAGCTATTCAATGGAGTATTATAAACTAAAAAAGGAAAGGTAGGGTGGATTGATGGAAGTTGAAGGCAGAATAGTTGAGCTTAACAGTGAGAATATGGAAGATTTTACAGATTTTTGCAGAAAACACAGGGGCCAGGTGGATGATTCATATCTATATGAGGAGGACCTGAACAGCTTTGAGTATAGTCCTGAAAATCCTACATATCTTTATATGGAGGGTAAAAAAGTTATTGCAGCTGCATCCTTGATAATCGATGAATACAACAGAAGAGGCAACAGAGCAAGATTCAGAATTCTGTATTCTGAAAAGAACAACAGTGCTATATATGACATCATCTTTCACAGGATACTAATACATGCAATTGATCTTGAAAAGGTATATATTTTTGTGCCGTCATCAAATATTGAGCTTATGGGAAGAATGGAGGATCTTGGATTCAAGGCGGAAAGATTTGTTTACCTAATGGTTAGGGATGATGGGCCTGTTCCAGATGAGGAGATTCCCGAGGGCTATGAAATCAGTTCTGTTGAACTGGAGAAGGACTATGAAGATTGGTGTAAAGTAAGGAATGAGGCATTTGCATTCGTAACGGGGAATGAAATTCCAATATGCACCGAGATGATATTGACCTACGTCGATAAAGATGATTATATCCCAGGTGGGATAATGATATTAAGACACAATGGAAAAGCGGTTGGAACAGTAAGATGCATTAAAGACGAGTACGAAGGGAAACCAATAGTAAATATCGGCTCCCTGTCTGTAATTCCTGAATATCAACACAAGAGCCTTGGTGGAATGCTATTGAGGGAAGCCATCAGATTTGCTGAAAAGGCAGGCTACAAAAGAACGGTTCTATCGGTAAATGAGAATAATAAAGGAGCGAGAAGAATATACGAAAAGGGCGGGTTTGTAGAGGTTGAAGGAGTTGTAAGCTACGAGTACCATATAAACCAGTAATCATTTATTTCAAATAGAATCAACTTACATTTTTTGAAATAATTCTAGCTTCTTGAATTTTAGATGGCATTTTCCTTAAATGCTCCCTGTCCGAAAAGGACAGGGAGCTTACAAATTCAGTTTTACATCAAGCAATCTTATTAAATCTTCAAGGTACTGAAAAACTGCAGCCCTGGTCTGGAAATTACACTTCTAGCTATGCGTGACTTGTAGGTTGAAAATGGCTGAAAATATGGGTATAATGGACGGGACAGACTATGAACAAAATGTGGTTTTCTGGAGGTATTTAATGAAATCAACCAACAGCTTGATAGTAATTGCCATAAAAAGACTTCTTTTCTTTTCACTACCTATAATCGGGATTCTATACATTATCTATGAAATAATCCTGGGATATGATATGAGCTTTTCCTGGCAAAATGTTATTCTCTATGGAGTTATGATAGGAATAGCAACAATCAGCAACTACATACACAAATCAAGAGAAGAAAAAATAGAGGACAAGGACTGGCTAAGGAAAGTTGAAGAACAGAACAGATGGAAAATCACAGAGAAAAATGAAAATGAATTGACCTTAAGACCGAGATTTGACTTTCCCTACAATTTGCTGAGCAAGGAAAAGGTAAGGGTTAAGTATTCTGAAGACGTAGTGACAATCGATGGCCCAAGATATTATATTGACCAACTGGTAAAGGATATGAATGGAAGAAGCAATAAGTGGATGAGAGGATTTGCATCAGCTGGTGCATTTTTGATTGCATTTGTAATATTATCAATACCGGTTATTTTTGAATCCGGGGTTTATTGGGATTTAAGAATTCAATACCATAACTACCAGATGAGAAATGTTCAAAAAATAGAAGTACAAGATGTTGATGCACTGGGAAATACAGTTGACAATATCAATAATTATGGAGATGGAGTTGAAACTGACAATTATATTTTCTATGTTGAGAATCATATGAACCTCGTAAAAGCTGACAAGAATCTTGATAATAAGGAATATCTGATACAAAGGGATGGAGGGAATGGCATTGGCAGCTTGAATGTTGTGGATGACTGGATATTCTACACAAGTGGAGAATCCCTTAACAGAATGAGAATAGATGGAGCCCAAAACAATGAAATCTACAGAATGAGCTATCTGTTGGATACACATCTGATGGGGCAGTGGATTTATTTTATCAACTTCCAAGATAACTCCAATGTCTACAGAATTGATGTGAATGGTCAGAACCTTGAGCGGTTTCTACAAATTGAAGTATTGGACCTTGCAGTATATGACGGCAGATTGTTCTACAGCTATTTGGATGAAGGTTCAGGCTATGTGAAAAGTGTTGACCTTGATGGTGGGGACAGAAGACTTGAGTTCCAGACAGACAGTGGAGTAAGAAGTCTTACAAAATACAATGACAATTACTACTATATCAACAGCGATTACAGGTTGATAAGAGCTGAAATAGGAGCTCCGGAGCTTTACCAGGTTGCCATAGACCAGAATGTATCCTCCTATATTGTAACAGATGAGGGAATATTCTACTCCTTGCATGGTGAGGAGGTAGGATATCCAGGAGAGGGGCTCTATAGAATGGATCACTTCGGACTTGATAAAACTCTTATTTCTGATGCAAGGTTTGTTGAAGGCTTCTCAAAAGTAGGGCATTGGGTTTTGTATCACTCATCGGATAATGACATGCATCCCAATCTAAAGAGAATTGACCTGAATACTGGCGAAATAGACTCAATGGAATAGCCATAGATAGAAATATCCCCTGGGAATATTGCCAGGGGATATACTTTAGAATGTTGTTTTAACCTCAAACTCCGGAGGAGTCATCATTAACCTTTTTACAGAGCAAAGCTCAATGGAGTTCACCAATGCTTTTTCATATTTGGTTGGAAATCCTTCAGGAAGCTTTACATCATAGACCACCTTGCTTATCATTCCCGTTTGTCTGTTCATTTCAAGATCCATGGAAATATCAAGACCTTCTGTGTTTATGCCCTTGTTTTTACAGAAACCAAGTGCAAAGATACCCGCACAGGTTGCTAGAGAACCAAGAAATAGTTCAAAAGGCGTAGGGTCACTACCTCCCTGGTCAGTTTTGATAAGTTGTCTTGAGGATCTTGCATCCACTCTTAATCCACCGGGGAATTCTACATTCATATATGACATTTTATCACTCCAATTTTTAAATTTGTCAAGCTTTGCTTATTATAGCACAATACCCCCAGGGTGTATAGTGTTTTTATAAGATTTCTTACCGCGGACATCACATAAACAGATATACAACAGTAAATAGGGTATATCTTGTGTATAGTAATGAAAGAAAAGAATTTAACAGGAGGTGTTCATAATGATAATAGATTTCAACCCTTTTCCAAAATTGGAAACCAAGAGGCTGTTATTGAGAAAACTGAATGAGGATGATATGTACGACGTATTCAATATGAGGAAAGATCCTTCAATGCACGAATATACCGATACAAAGCCTGATGAGAACCTGGATGATACGATTGAATACATCAGGAAAATGAGTCAGGGAATTGATGAAAACAAATGGATTCTCTGGGGACTGGAGGACAAGAAAACTGGGAAAATTATTGGAACCATAAGCATCTGGAATATTTATCCTGAGGAAGAGAAGGCCGAACTTGGTTTTGGCATTGTTCCAGAATTCAGAGGGAGAGGACTTATGACAGAAGCTTTGAGAGAGGTAGTTGACTACTCATTCAGGGATATCAATTTCAAGAAACTGGAAGCTTTTACAGAAGAAAGCAATATAAAGTCAATAAGTCTATTGGAAAGATGTGGATTTGTAGAAGACCGGAGAGTTCTTGATCAAAGCCCCTTTGATGGCCGGGAATACAAAATGGTGGTCTATAAGAGAACACATCCTGAATTGCTCTAATTGGAATTAAAATTTCCTTCCATATTTTGAAGTTTGTGCTATAACAATAAATTGTTAGGAAATAATCAATCAACAACTGACATAGAGGATGGAAGGTAATGAGAAGGGTGAAAGTTTTGAAATCAAAAACCGTTGAGCAATCCAAAGTTAGTGTTGGCCACTTGATGCAGCCTGGCCAGGCAAATATTGAAGGAAATGTCCATGGTGGCGAGGTTATGAAGCTTATGGACAGCTGTGCAGGGATTGTGGCAAGAAGGCACTCCAGGAGAAATACCGTAACAGCCATGGTGGATGAGCTGGAGTTTATGAGCCCTATCCATGTAGGTGATCTGGTCATATGCTATGGTCAGCTGACTTATGTGGGTATGCAGTCCATGGAGGTTCTTGTTACTGTCACTGTAGAGGATCTGCAATTAAGTGAACCACCAAAGATAGCACTGACAACCTTTTTTACAATGTAGCTCTTGATATAAATGGACAACCAACCGTTGTGCCTGAGCTGGAATTGAGAACTGAAGAAGAGAATGCTGGCAAACAATAGCTTCTCTTCTCCTTTTATTATAGAATTCTCATTCTGTATGAATTCATTGCAGTTTCGCTTAATTTTTTGAGAAGCTTGTTGTTTACATAGCTACCAACCAGAGCGCCAACTACGGGAAGCATCTGAAGGAGCTTGGCTATATCAAGATAATCCCTATATTGCTGCTGGAAATCCCTCCACTCAAAATCATCCATATTCTCCGGAAGGGTATCCACATATTCCTGCCAGTTCTCCATTCTACTGAAGACCTTGTTGACATGAGACTTGCTTGAAAATGCCAATTGGAATATATGGAGTAGATATAATCTCTCCCTGTAATCATTTACATCGAATCCGTAGACTGCAGCAATCTCAAAGAGGAATCTCATTTTGATTCCCATAAGAAGTGGAAAGTCAGCCAGACCAGCTACAAATCCTCCTGCGCCAGTGGCAGCTCCCTCGATAGTGGCAGTTGCTACATACATCTTTGTCTTGTCCTTGACTATTCTTTCTCGTTCCTTAAGGCTAAAGCCAATCAAGGGAGGGTTTATTCCGAATTTTGATCCATAAAGGGCACCCTTGGTCATGTTCTTGATTGCCATGGTCACAAACTCGTGATATTTTTCCGGGAGCATGGAATTTAATTTCCTCTGGGTACCCTTTGAGAGGATTTGGATAATGGACGGTCTTTTTCTCATGCTTCTCATCCAGTAATTCAGCTCTCTTCTTGCCCAATCTTCATATGAAAACATATAATCACCATTCCTGACTTGAGGTTTTTTAAAAAAAAAGCGAAATCTTCGACAATATCTTGTTATAATACTATTATAGCAAGATTTCAACGGAGTTTTTGTAGAATTGAAAAAAATATTCAAAAGCATTCCAACCAAAGGGGAGATGTTTTCTACATAGTTGTACTCCAAGGCAATGTAATAAAATCCCAAAAGTAGGAGGAATCATAATGATTTTTTATTTTACTGGAACAGGCAACAGCCTCTATGCTGCAAAAACCATTGGGGAAGCATTGGGTGAAAATATACATAATATTGCCAATTACTTAGATAATAATCCTGGAGATATAATTGTAGGAGATGGAGAAATCCTAGGATTTGTATTTCCAGTATACTACTATTCCATACCTACCGTGGTTGAGGAGTTTATGGAAAGCATCTCTATACATATGGAGATGGGAGCAAGGTCATTTATCCTTGCCACCTGCGGAACTACCACCGGTGATTCCACAAAAATAGCTCGTGATATTCTTCTAAAAAAAGGTGTAGAGACTGATTTTGTTTTTGCCCTTGAGATGCCTGACAACTACGTTCTGATGTATGATATGCAGGACAAGGAAAAACAGGATAGGATGATTGAAAACAGCAAGGTCTCCTTGGGAAAAATGATTCAGACTATAAAAGCGGACAAAAGAGGCGACTATAATGAAATCAAGGGGCCAATGCCAGGCATGATGACTATGCTTGCAGGTGTTATATATAAAAAAGGAAGAAAGACTGGTAAATTTTACGTTACTGATGAGTGTACAGGCTGTAATCTATGTGAAGAAATTTGTCCTGTAAATGCCATCAAAATGAAAAATGGGAGGCCAGTTTGGGTAAAGGAACAATGCGTGCACTGTCTTGCCTGCATTCATAGATGTCCTGTGCAGGCTATACAATATGGGAAAAGGACTGAAAAAAGAGGCAGATATATAAACCCATTATCAGGACTGTAGCTATCTGAATATGTGGAACAGTAAGTAAGATCACTAGAATACTTTAAAAGGAGGAAGATGCATGAAGTCGTACAGAAAGGAACTTACCTTCAACATTGAAAGCAGAAGGGGATTTGTAAATATAACATCTCAGGTTGAGCAATGCCTCCGGGAGAGTGGAATAAAGGAGGGAATCCTTCTCTGCAATCCAATGCATATAACTGCCAGCGTCTTTATTAATGACGATGAGTCAGGTCTTCACAAGGATTTTGAAAGATTTTTGGAAAGGCTAGCTCCAGAGAAGCCCTACAGTCAGTACAATCACAATCGATTCGAGGATAATGCTGATGCTCATCTGAAAAGGACCATAATGGGTCGGGAAGCTGTTGTTGCTGTGACAGATGGGAGACTGGATTTTGGAACTTGGGAACAGATATTCTACGGTGAATTTGATGGAATGAGACCTAAAAGGATACTTGTAAAAATAATTGGTGAATAGAATACAGGGTATACTATGACTGAGGGAGGGATAGTTGTGAATATCAGGAGAGCCGATCCAAAGGAGAACAAGATTTTAAGCGAGCTTGCAGTAGCTTCAGAGGCATATTGGGGATATGACAAGAAATTTCTCGATGCTTTCAGAAGGATATACAGCTTGTCAGAGGACTATATTATGAATCACCCGACCTTTGTTATAGAGGAAGACAATGAGATAATTGGATTCTACAGCCTAATAGAGAGTGATGAGGAAGTCGTTCTCGAATATTTCTATATTGACCCTGCGTATATAAGAAAAGGTTATGGAAGTCATCTGTGGGAACACCTTGAGGAATTCTGCAAAAACAGGGGGATTCTTGAATTGCAGTTTGTATCCAGTCCAAAGGCCAGACAGTTCTATGAAAAGATGGGAGCAGTGCCAATTGGAGAGGCAAATTCAAGGGTTATTGCTGATAGAAGAATAATGAAATGGAAGTTTGTGTTATAGAAAAATCCTATTTAGATTGTATATACAAATCAATTCCGGGCATCCGATGCATCAAGCGACACCACAGGAGTTACGATTCAAGTAGATGGGGAAAAACAGCAGTGTAGAATATATAGAGACCCCTACTGAAGGGGTTTCTTTTTTATGATCTGGAAATATGGGTATAAACCGTACATAAAGATATCAGGAGGTAATAAAATGACAAAATACGACTTTACATTAAAGGAAACAGATGGAAAAGAAGTCTCCCTGAAGGACTATAGAGATAAAAATGTTGTAGTATACTTTTATCCGAAGGACAGCACATCCGGCTGAATAACAGAAGCCATAGGATTCAGGGATCTGAATCAGGAATTTGAAAAGCTGGACACTGTAATACTTGGAATTAGCAAGGACAGCCTGGCTTCCCACAAGAAATTTAGGGACAAGCAGGGGTTAAACTTCTTTATTTTAAGCGATGAGGACCAGGAGGTACACAACCTCTTTGAGGTAATTGTTCCTAAGAAGATGTATGGCAAGGAGTATATGGGAACAGAACGATCCACATTTGTTTTCAACAGAGAAGGGGAGCTTGTGAAATCCTACAGGAAGGTCAAGCCTGAAGGACATGCGCAGGAGGTTCTGGAATATATTGAAGAAAACATGAAATAGGAACAAAAACAGGTTGTGACATGCTATGGATTATATTGTGACCTTAGGAGTGATTGGATGAGATATGAAGGATCAGTATACAGACCACCATCGGAAGCAAGAAGTTGGATACTTCAGGCGACGATTGGATGCTCACACAACAAATGTACATTTTGCAGCATGTACAAGGAAAAGAGTTTCAGAATAAGAAGCACAGAGGAAATAATCCAGGAAATACACCAGGCAAGAAGTGTATATAAGAATCTGAAAAGGATATTTATAGCTGATGGAGATGCCCTGATGATAAAGACCGAAGACCTGCTCGAGATTATAAGAGAGCTTCGTCAAACATTTCCCGAGTGCGAGAGGATTGGTATTTATTCATCGCCAAAGAGCATTCATCTGAAGTCAACAGAGGACTTGATTGCTCTGAATGAAGCAGGACTTGGGATAGCATACCTTGGACTTGAATCCGGAAGCGATACAATCCTTGAGCAGGTCAATAAGGGTGACGACAGAAAAGGAATAATTGAAGCAGGGAAAAGGATAAAGGAGTCTGGGATACTTCTTTCTGTAACAGTGATTTCAGGTCTTGGGGGTAAGGCACTCTGGAAAGAGCATGCTGAGGAGACAGCCAGTGCAATAAATGAGATCCAACCTGATTATTTAGGTCTTCTAACCCTTATGATTGAGCCAGGTACAGAGCTGTGGGGAAAAGTAGAGTCCGGGGAATTTACACTCCTGACTCCCTATGAGATAGCACAGGAAACTCTTCTGATGCTGGAAAATCTTGACTGTCCCGGATGTGTCTTCAGAAGCAACCATGCATCAAACTATGTATCACTTAAGGGTATCTTGAACAAAGACAGGGAAGAGATGATCAAAACCCTTGAATTAGCCCTTGATGATGGTGATTTCAAGGAAGAGTGGATGAGACGGTTATAGAAGAATAGTGTTTATAATCCAGTCAGTTAGGGTAAAGTCTTTGATAGAGAATAAAATTAAGGAGGAATAAGGATGACACAATATCATGAACCTGTAGAAAAATTAGATGATAAGACAATGGATATAACAAGAGCTCTATTAAGTTTAAAGGAGGAAATAGAGGCAGTTGACTGGTACAATCAGAGAGTTGCTGCAACTGACAATCCTGATCTAAAGGAAATTCTTGCTCATAATAGGGATGAGGAAATTGAGCACGCGGTAATGACATTGGAATGGTTGAGGAGAAATATGGGTGCCTGGGATGAAGAAATGAAAACTTACTTATTCACCGAAGGTGATATTGCTCACCTTGAAGAAGGTGGAGAGGAAGAAGCCTCTGGTGATAAAGGATTAAACATTGGAGATCTAAAATAGGAGGGAAATTGAATGTTATACAGAGAATTAGCACCGATTTCAAATGAAGCATGGGGCGAAATTGACGAAAGGGCCGCTGAGGTACTGAAGTCATATTTATCTGCCAGGAAGGTTGTTAAAGTAAACGGACCCAAGGGACTTTCGTACAATGTAATATCAGAGGGTAGACTGGGAGATACATCAGAAGTAGGCGACGTCTGCTATGCAAACTACAAGGTGCTTCCACTGACTGAATCGAGGATTGAGTTTGAAATGGACAGATGGGAACTTGACAATGTCTCAAGAGGAGCCAAGGATGTAGATTACAGTCCATTGGAAGAAGCTCTTGAGAAAATCGCACTGTTTGAAGAAAATGCAGTATACAATGGATTGAAAGATGCTGGAATCATAGGTCTTAAAGGAGCTGCTGAAGGAAAAGCAATCAAGCTTGGAGAAGATGAAAAGTCATTGATGGAATCGATTACAGAGGGTGTCCTTAGACTTAGAAGGAATTACGCAGGTGGAGCTTATACTCTAGTGGTAGGAAAAGACGCTTACAAGAGAATAGTTGCACAGGATAGCGGTTATCCATTGAGCAGAAGAATAGAGAATCTGATAGAAGGGAAAATAATATTGAGTCATGTTGTTGAAGGAGCTTATTTGATCCCTTACAACAACGATGATCTTGAATTGACCATTGGAAGAGACTTTTCAATAGGATATCAGGAGCATGACGCAGAGAAGGTTAAATTCTTTGTTGCTGAGACATTTGCATTTAGAGTACTTGATCCTGCATTGATAGTTAAATTCGACCTGAAATAGAAGAGTATTTTAAAATAAAAACACCCGCTGGCTATTCCAGTTGGTGTTTTTTGCCTGGTGTCCTGTCTCCGTGGTCACAGGCGAGCCTTCGTAGTTTCTTTACCTGATCCTGGGTTCCAAGGACAATCATTGTATCTCCCACTTCGAGAAGTTCATCGGAGTGTGGATTGAATTGCAGTTTCTTTTGGGATATCTTTTTGATCGCAAGAACAATAAGTCCAGTTTTTTCCGGAATCCTGACATCCCTCAGGGATTTGTTCATAATTGGAGAATTGTCACAAATTACTACATCTTCCAGGTCAAGGACAATATCCCCGGCATGTGTTATTATATCCAGAAAGGATATGACATTGGGTCTTAACATAAGGGCTGCCATACGACTGCCGCCTATTTCATCCGGAGAAATGGTATTGTTTGCACCTGCCCGCTTCAGCTTGTCGTGAGAACTCTTGTCAATAGCCCTTGATACAATATAAAGGTTCTTGTTTAGCTCCCTGGCTGTCAATACTGTAAATACGTTTTCAGAGTCCTTTGAAAGTGAACAGATCAGCCCTTTAGCCTTTTTTATTCCAGCCCTTTGGAGGGTCTCATCCATTGTGGCATCTCCCAGTATGGCCGACACTCCCTCTTCAAGTAGCTCAGCAATAACATTTTCATCCTTGTCGATAACAACCAGGTTGACATTACTCTTCTGGAACCGTTTCATGGCATGCCAACCGGTTTCTCCAGCACCACATAGTATATAGTGATTATTATAATCAGAGATTTTTCTTTCCATAATCCGCCTCCTAATAGCTTTTCTTATGTCCCCTTCCATCAGAGAAGATACTATTCTTGTAAATGCATAACCAACGGTACCAAGACTTATTATTATAAGGAAGATGGAGAATAATTTCGCCTGAGGAGTCATAGTTGCCACTTCTGTATAACCCACGGTTGAGATGGTTATGATAGTCATATATAAGGCATCTATATAACCTACATCCAGAAGTATTCTGTAGCCTGTGACACCGACAAGAACTATGGCAATGAGGATGTACATAAATACGGCTATTCTATCTTTGCTGCCCATGAATTTCCCCCTCTCTTCTGTATAGTCTATTTATACCTGTTATAATCATATTCTATCATAATTATTCCCTGGAAAAACAAACTATCACCTAAATCAGGCAATTAAATATTTCGAGGGTCTAGATAAATTTTCAAGGCAATGATATAATAATGTTTTGGAGGAGAAATAGTATGAGTAGTGCAGCTTATCACAAGAAAAGAGAATATTTATTAAACAACGACAATTTATATAAAACGACCCTTTATTTGGCATGGCCAGTAATAATCCAATCATTGCTGCAGGTATCAGTTGGCACCATCGATATCAAGATGGTAGGCTCAGTGGGAGTGGATGCAATATCTGCCGTGGGAACAAGCAGGAACATCATTATGATTCTGATGGTACTGGTTATTGCGATTTCAACAGGCACCACTGCCATGGTTGCACGATTTGTTGGTAAGGACGATGCAGAGGGAGCAAGTGTTGCTGCAGGGCAGGCATTTCTATTGTCTCTGCTGCTGTCGGCATTTATTGTTCCTATGGGTATGCTGACCAATGAATTCAGCCTGAGACTTCTTGGAGTTACGGATGAAGTGCTACAGCTTGCGGTCCAGTACATGAAGGTATTCTTCCTTGCGGTTCCCTTCTTCCTGCTTCACTTTATGGCAAAATCCATATTTCAAGGAGCAGGAGATACCAGAACACCTCTTTACATTGACATACTTATGAACATAATAAATGTAATCGGAAACTATATATTTATATTCGGTATGTTTGGTTTCCCGGCTTTTGGAGTAGCTGGGGCTGCAATGGGTACAGCCCTTTCAAGGATCATCAGTGTCATAATTGGGTGGGGAGCCTTGTTAAGTGGAAAATTTGACGTAAAGGTAAGATGGAAGGATATGGTTACACCCATCTGGAAGGCATCCAGACAGATTGTAAATATAGGGGTTCCCGCAGGACTCCAGGGGCTCTCAAGAAATGCTACTACCTTTGTAATGTTTGCGGTTCTGACAAGGACATTAGATGCAGAATTTGCAGTACCGGCATTTGTCATAGGCACCAACCTGAATCAATATGCATTGATGCCTGGGCTGGCAATAGGTACAGCAGCAGCAACACTGTCTGGTATGAACCTTGGAGCCAGGCAGTATGACAGGGCTGAAGCGAGTGGTAGGGCAACTGCAATTCTCGGAGCGGGGGTTATGTTTGGAATATCATTGCTCTTTATAATTTTTTCTGATCCGTTTATAAACTTCTTTTTGAATGAATCAAACCAGTCTGTTGTAAGAATAGGGAAAATATTTTTGATAGTAATAGGAATTTCAGAGCCTTTTCATGCAGCATCCATTATCTTTTCAAGGACCATGCAGGGAGCAGGCTACACAAAGAAGCCGTTCCAGATTACCTTTGTCAGTTGGGTTGTAATAAGAGTGCTTATGGCCATTATTTTTGGATTGTTGTTGGGAATGGACTCCACCGGTGTTTGGATTGCCATCAGTGCAACAAATGTAATTTCAGGAGTATGGGCTTATGCAGTATTCAAACAGGGCAAATGGAAAAGCGTAAGAATTTATGGAGTCAGCTGATGGAAACTCTATACTTTCATACCCCTTTAGGGTATAATTGGTGTAGAGTTTTTAATTTACGGGAAAATCAGGAGGCAGCTATGATAAATGCTGATATTTCACTACCAATTGCATTTGGCGCAGGATTCCTGTCATTCTTCTCACCTTGTCTCTTGCCAATGATACCGGCATATATAATGTATATAACCGGTGTAGATATGGAAGATGATATTTCAAAAGTAAGAATGACGGCGCTTTTAAGGACATTGGGATTTGTTTTGGGATTTACAATAATATTTGTTATAATGGGTACTTCAGCAAGCTTTATCGGAAGACTCTTCATACAGAACAAGACCATATTTTTCAGAATAAGTGGAGTTCTAATAATTCTATTTGGATTAAATATGATGGGTATCCTAAATTTGCGTATGCTTGGTATGGAAAAGAGGGTGAAATCTCCAAAGAAGATTACCAGCTGGTTCAGCTCAATTCTTATGGGGATGGCATTTGCCGCAGGATGGACGCCTTGCTTTGGACCAGTGCTTGCATCCATATTGGTATTTGCCGGAACATCGGCAACTGTTTCAAAGGGAGTTCTACTATTATTGATCTATTCCATCGGAATGGCCGTACCATTCCTTTTGACAGCACTTTTTATTAATGTGTTTATAAAATGGATGGCAAGGGCAGAGAAATTCCTTAAGTATATGCCATTTATAAGTGGTATAATACTTGTTATATTCGGAGTACTGATATTCTTCGATAAGATGATGAGTATAAGCTCGATGTTTATATAACAACCTAAAATTTAGGATGCTGAGAATCAGGATTAATTAAGTTGGGAGGTTAATATGAAAAAAAACAATTTGATTTTATTGATAGTAGTAGTCGCTTTGATAAGCGGTGGCGCAGTTTATTTCCTAACTAATATGCAGAATAGCAATCAGAAGGCACAGCAGCCGGAGGAGCAAGGCTTCCCCACAGAACCGGGGGCGGGAGAACCTTCAAATGAAGAGCCTCCAGCAGCAACTGAGGATGACCACGATAGTCCCATAGAGATGGGCAAGGCAGCACCTGATTTCACTCTGTATGATATGGACGGAAATGAAACGAGTCTCAGTGAATACAAGGGTAAAATGGTATTCCTGAACTTCTGGGCTACATGGTGTCAGTATTGTGATATAGAAATGCCGGATCTTCAGAAGGTTCACAAAGAAAATGACGACCTGGTGGTTCTTGCAGTTAATGTCAGAGAGGATATCGACCATGTAAAAGACTATCTTGATGAGGGCGGATATGACTTCCCTGTTATGTTGGATGAGGACGGGGAAATTGCGTCATTATATCTAGTAAGCGGTATGCCCACAACATATTTCATTAATTCAGACGGTGTGATTCTCGGTTATCAACCTGGAATGATGACCCTTGAGCAGATGGAGGATATACTGGGACAGATGAGAGAGCTTGAAGGCCAGCTATAGCTGGTCTTTTTTGTTTGCCAGTTTTCCACCAAAATGCTATATTTGTATGAGGAGCGTGATAATATGACGGAAAATAGATTTTTACCATATATGACTGCATTGGGATATTC
>JBNJCX010000030.1:0-21284 GCA_051744365.1 Bacillota bacterium | reverse complement strand
TAAGTATAGAAAAAATGAGTGGGATAAGATCAACCACGAAAACTATGAGATAATCGAGGACAAGTACAGGAAATAAAACAGCGGGGACGGTTCTTTTTGTTTGGAATTTCATTGATGTCAATAAACTCTCGTTTTAGATTAAACTAAATCGAGAGTTTATTTGGTTTTTGTGATTTGTAATTTGATTGTGTTTTTGTGGAATCACACAGGACATTAAACACATTTCTCCTTGATCTGGTATGAGTCTTTAATTGACTGGGAGAATTATCAATTGTTTTCCAACTAGATCTTCAGGAAGTTCTCCAATTTGCCAACCCAGACCTGTAGTCTCAATATAATAAAATTCCATACCCATATATGTGAAATTTCCAGGATCGGAAGTCTTTATTCCAACTCCCATATGATCATCCACTATTACAAGAGTTGTACCATAACCTAGCTCCCTAAGTATGGATGCAAGCAATATACATAAATCCTCACAGTCTCCGCCCTCATCATAAAGTGTTTCCAGAGGAAACTTCGGATATTCATCATAGCCTGTCCCAATATCATCCGGTACATATTTGAGACTTTGAACAAAACTTACAGCTAAATTTATTGCGTCCCACTCAGACAAGTTTTCTCTATGGGCAGTATTTATAAACACATTTGCCAATGATGCCAAATACTCATCATCCTCTTTATGGGTTACATAATATGAATAACCATAGATATAGTTTCTGTCGATTGATTTATAAACATTTACTGCTTCAACGGGTACCCTTAATTGGTATTCCCACGAATATAAGCCAAGGGGATAATCCCACCTATAATTGATGTCTTTGTAGAAGGGGCTTACCTTAGCTTCGCTAGCTGATACTTCTTCTATGTAGCTGCCATCCGTGCTAATGGTTATGGTTCGAAGGGAGCCATTCCATTCAACCGAAAAATCAATGGCCTCTCCAATATCTCTAAGCTTAAAATAATTATTATCATTTATTGTATATGCCTTCAGACTAATCTCATTACCATCAAGATAGATCTTTGATGTTGATAATACCGGTATTATCTGGTTAACCACATTCTGTTCTTCCATCTCTCCACCAACGATGCTGTATGGAATATTTGATACAAGATTTATTGCCTTTAGATCATAATCCCAATAAACAGCAAATTGTTTTTCAGTGTTATTAAGAATATATGCTATATCTCTTAATTTAAAGTAGTTGTTACCCTCAATTGTGTAGCTTTCAAAAGAGATTGGGATTCCATCTACCAACACACTTGATAAGTTCTTCATCGCCTCAATGTTTCCCGATGCAAACACTGTTGAAGATGACAATATTAGGATCAGTAGCATTAAAAATATAATATATCTCTTTTTCATCAGCTAGCCCTCCTTTGCTCTCCTCGAGGTTACTGTTAATTATCTACTATATACCCACTTATTTCTCCATAAGCTTTTAAACTAATCAAGACTATAGCGGATATGGATAAACACCGAATTAGTTGAAAGTACTGGGTTAAGATAAATATTCAAGTTTCAACAATTATGATGATTTAGCACTTAATATATGGTAAAATTATGTAAGATAGACTATTGTAAGACACCTAGAACAAGGATTGAGATTTTAAAGTTTATAAAACAGCCGGAAACAGCCGGGACGGTTCTTTTTGTTTGGATTGTCATAAGTGAGATCATGGTCGACAGATTATGACTGTCACTGATGGTAAAAAATTCACTTCCAAAAGCTAGAGAGAAATTATTTTTAATAGCAGGTGGCCTTCTCACTCGTCAAGATGAGCTTATTTTATCGTGAAGGTGGACCTGTTTTACCATTCCAGTGGAATCAATTGATCAGAATACTCATCTAGGCAGAAATCAGTAAAATAATTAACCTGATAGGTTAATAAATATTGACTAAGAAGGGGTGCTATTATATAATAATAGTAGAGTATAGAACAAAAAAATTGAAAAAGCAGTGTGAAAACCCTAAAGTTGCCCAGAAGGATTTTGGTGCGGATATCGGGAACAAATTAACACAAAGAATAGGAGAGTTGGTAGCTGCAACAAACCTTAGAGATATTATGGCAATTCCTGCTGCTAGGTTACATAAACTCGAGGGTAACCGTAAAAACGAGTATGTTGTCGATTTAGCACATCCCCACAGATTGGTATTTAGACCGATTCTGGAAAATGAAAATGATATCAAGAAATTGGAGCTGATTACAGTGGTAAAAATAGAGGAGGTGGAAGATTATCATGGGAAACAGAAAAGAAAATAGTTTTATGCCGACTATTGCACTTCCGCCTGGAGAGACCATAAGAGAGAATATGGAATATTTGGGAATGAGTCAGAAGGAATTGGCAGCCAGACTGGATATTACTGAAAAACATTTAAGCAATATTCTTAATGGCAATTCCCCTATAACATATGATACAGCATTGAAATTGGAATCTGTAATAGGTCCAAGTGCAGAATTTTGGATGAAACTGGAAACAGATTATCAGTTAAACAAATCAAGAATTGAAGAGGAGCAGAAACTGGCTAGGGATATGGAAATCTTAAAGAATATCCCATACAAAGATATGAGTATTAATGGCTGGGTTGAAAACGAAACGGACAGAAAGAAAAGAGTTTTCAATCTTAGGGATTATTTTGGAGTGGGATCTCTTGATAACATAAAAAGATCTTATGCAGTTGCATTAAGGACACATAAAGGTTCAGGAGAAATATCTGATTATGGAGTTTTAGCATGGCTGAGGAAAGCAGATTTAGAGGGACTGAAAGTTGATGTTGATAAGTTCGACAAATCTAAGTTACGAAAACTGATTCCAGCATTCAGAGAGTTGACTTTGAAGAGTGCGGAAGAGTTTTACCCTGAGATGCAAAGACTTTGTGCTGAGGCAGGGATAGCATTGGTTTTGGTTAAATACATTCCTAAAACATATATATGCGGTGCTACCATTTGGAGAAACAATAAAGCGATAATTGCGTTGAGTGTTAGAGGTAAGCGTGCAGATGTATTTTGGTTCACCTTTTTTCATGAAATAGCTCATTTGTTGAATCATTCTAGAAAGGAATTTCATATTAATTATGATCAGGAAGATGAAGAATATGAAGCTGACGAAAAGGCCAGCAACTATCTGATTTCTGAAAAAGACTATAAGAGATTTATCGAGAAATACCAATATAAGGACATAGAAGAAATAAAGAAATATGCTGACAAAATTGGTATAGCTGCATGTATTCTTGTAGGGAGACTTCAGCATGACAAATTAATTGACTACCCTAATTACAGTAGCCTTGTACCTTCCTTTGGAATTATCAGCAACTAAATTAGAAAACCAATAGAGAATTTAAAAAAATCAGCTGATGAAAGGAGGCTAAGGAAATGAATTATAACAGTATAGTTAAAGGCTTGGACGAAGCTGTAAAAATAAGCAAGGGTGAATTATCTGGAAGGAAACATAAAGTAAGAATGACTTTGTCGACATAGGAGACAAACAAGGAATAACTAAGTTCAAACGATAATCTGGATGAAGCGGGTGCAAGCCCGCTTTTTATTATGCCCAAATATATCTAAATATCCAAACAAAAACTTCGCCGTTGATTTCTTGACCATTGACTGTTTTCAAGAGCACATATGTCATTAACTCCGATGTGTTGGTTCCTATGATTGTTTCGGGTAATAATCCTATGTAGGGATGATAATTTTTGTCTGATATAGATATAGGGGTGAGTCGATTGAAAAGAATATTAATTGTAATGGCTGCTTTGGTGATCGTTGTCTGGGGGATGTTCTTCTTTATAAATAGACAACCACAGGTGCCGGAGTTTGTTGATGAAATGCCAATAGAGGAGCCTGATACTGGGGAGGTTGAAGTGCCGGATGTTGCGGATGATTCAACACTACCCATACCTCCAATTCTTGAGGATACTGATCCTGCTCCTGGCAGGGCAGAGTTTCGCATTATTGCCCAAAATGGCAGCAGGGAATTTGTGCCCGGTGTCAAGACATCGACCATGGGATATAACGGCGACTATCTTGGACCTGTAATAAGGGTAAGAAACGGTGAGGAATTGGCTGTAAATGTTGAGAACAGATTAGATGGTGAAATGACGACAATCCATTGGCACGGTCTTGAGGTAGACGGTGAGGCTGACGGAGGACCTCATTCAGGCATTCAGCCTGGGAAGATATGGACTCCGGAGTTTACAATCGACCAGCCTGCTGCTACTCTTTGGTACCATCCTCATCCTGAGAGTAATACGGGCAGACAGGTTTACAATGGACTGGCCGGTTTGTTTATTATTGAGGATGAGGTGTCAGACTCCCTGGACATACCCAAGGAATATGGAGTCAATGATGTTCCCCTTGTGATTCAGGACAAGAGGTTCAGCCAGGACGGCAGCTTTGAGTATATCCTGGCCATGCCGGATATTATGTTCGGTCTCCAGGGAAATGCAATCCTTGTAAACGGGACGATGGACCCTTACCTCGATGTTGAAAAGGGATTGATGAGGTTCAGGATTCTCAATGGCTCAAATGCAACCATATTTGAACTGAGGCTGGACAATAATCAGAGCTTTTATCAGATAGCCAGCGACGGAGGTTTCCTGGAGGAGCCGGTGGAAATGAACAGGCTTGTTCTTGGTCCTTCGGAGAGGGCGGAGATCCTTATAGATTTCTCTGGATATGAAGACGGACAAAGGGTAAGGCTTGCTAACCAGGACTGGAGCTTTATGGAGTTTGTGGTGGATGGAGAACAGGAAAATGACTTTACGGTTCCGGATACACTTACTGAAATTGAAAGACTCCAGCCCCAGGAAGCATCAAGGTCGAGGGAGTTTGTATTCCTTGGTACGGGGCCAAATGTCAATATAAACGGGAAGCAGTTTGATATAGACAGGATAGATGAAGTGGTTAGCCTTGGGGATACTGAAATCTGGGAGGTATCCAACCAGAGCGGAATGGGCATGATGGGAGGAACAATTCATCCTTTCCATGCCCACGGAACGCAGTTTCAGATACTTGACCGGGATGGCAATCCGCCGCCGGCCAATGAAACAGGCCGGAAGGATTCCTTTTTGGTATTCCCAGGAGAGACTGTGCGGGTTATTGCCACATTCAGAAAGCCGGGAGTATTTATGTACCACTGCCATATACTTGAACATGAGGATGCAGGTATGATGGGTCAGTTCCTGGTGGAGTAGTAAAGGTTGATTTATCTAGAAAAAGGATAAGCACTTAACGGGAGTGATCTTAATGAACAAGGAAGACAACAAGAAGCATAAGCATGATAATCACGATGAAGAGAAGGAAAAAAAGGAGGAGCACAGCCATTCCCATGGGGAGGAGCATGATGAGCATGAGGGACACGACCATGGCGACATGGTAGAGGATTTCAAGAGACGTTTCTTTATCTCCCTGGTCCTGACCATTCCGATATTGGTTTTGTCACCTATGATCCAGAGCTTTCTTGGAGTTGAATGGAGATTTGCAGGGGATATGTATATCCTATTTGGATTATCCACTGTAGTGTTCTTTTACGGTGGATGGCCGTTTATAACAGGAGCCAAGGATGAGCTAAAGGACAAGAGCCCTGGAATGATGACTCTGATTGCCCTTGCAATTACAATTGCCTATGGATACAGCAGTGTTGTTGTGTTCGGCTGGGAAGGCAATCAGCTGTTCTGGGAGCTTGCAACCCTAGTTGATATTATGCTCCTTGGACACTGGATTGAGATGCGCTCTGTAATGGGAGCATCAAATGCCCTGGAGGAGCTGGTAAAGCTTATGCCAAATGAGGCACACCGGCTGGATGGAGATGGGAACGTCGAGGATGTTCCTCTTTCTGAGCTTAAAGGTGATGACAGGGTTTTGGTAAAGCCAGGAGAGAAGATACCGGTTGACGGTGTTATTGTTGATGGAAAGTCCGCAGTTGATGAGTCAATGCTTACAGGAGAATCCGTTCCCGTTGAGAAGAACGAAGGGGATGAGGTAATCGGCGGCTCTGTAAACAAGGAGGGTTCGCTGACTGTTGAGGTCAAAAAGACTGGTAAGGATTCCTACCTTTCACAGGTTATTACAATGGTCAAGGAGGCACAGGAATCAAAGTCAAAAACACAGGATCTGACAAACCGCGCCGCAAAATGGCTGTTCTATGTTGCATTGACTGCAGGATTTGTAACCTTGTTTGTATGGCTTTCCCTTGGATATGATTTTGACATGGCCCTTGAGCGGATGGTGACTGTTATGGTTATTACATGCCCCCATGCATTGGGACTGGCGTCACCTCTTGTCGTAGCCGTTTCAACAACCCTTTCAGCAAAGCAGGGTCTCCTAATAAGGAACCGTGCCAACTTTGAAGGAGCAAGGAATCTTGATGCCGTTGTATTTGACAAGACCGGGACCCTTACAAAAGGTGAATTCGGTGTAACCGATGTAGTTCCCGTTGAGGGATATGAGGAGGACAAGGTTTTAAGAATTGCTGCAAGCCTTGAGCAGAATTCCGAGCATCCAATTGCAACCGGTATTGTAAACCAGGCCAGGGAGCGGGAGATTGACCTTGGGGATATTGAGGAATTCCAAGCTCTTACTGGAAAGGGAATAGAGGGAAAGGTCAACGGAGAGAAGGTCAATGTTGTGAGTATAGGATATGTCCAGAACAAGGACCTTTTATATGACAAGGACCATTTTGACAAGATGAGCGAGGAAGGAAAGACCGTTGTATTTGTTCTTCTTGAGGACGAGCTGGTTGGAATGGTCGGACTTGCGGATATGGTCAGGGAGACAGCCAAGGAGGCAATTGCGGCCCTGAAGGAAAAGGGAATCCACTCGATTATGCTTACCGGTGACAATAGGAAGGTTGCAGACTGGGTAGCGAAGCAACTGGATATAGATGAGGTATATGCAGAGGTCTTACCGGATGACAAGGCCGGACAGGTCAAGAAGATCATGGAGAAGGGCTGGAAGGTTGCCATGACAGGTGATGGGGTAAACGATGCACCTGCCCTTGCAACCGCTGACCTTGGCATTGCCATCGGTGCTGGCACTGATGTGGCCATGGAGACTGCCGATGTAGTCCTTGTAAAGAGCAATCCCAACGATGTGGTGGCACTGATAGACCTGTCGAGAAAGACCTACAGAAAGATGGTACAGAACCTCTGGTGGGCAACAGGATACAATATCATTGCAATACCCCTTGCCGCAGGTGTACTGGCTCCTTGGGGAATTGTCCTAAGCCCTGCAGTCGGTGCAATCCTTATGAGCATGAGCACTGTTATTGTTGCAATAAATGCCAAGATGCTGAAGGCTTAGATTTAAGAATGCACTGAACAAAGTGAGCTGAAAATGTGAAAGCTCCCTTTGTGAAGTGCATTCTTTTGTTTACATATTTCGTATTTTTTCTATCAATTCTTCCGGGTTTGGACTGTCCATTAATCCCTCGGATAGACATACTCCTTGGACTCCTGTGCTTTTCAGCTTGTCTATATTTTCTGAGTTTATACCACCTATAGCGAAGACAGGCTTATTGGTGCTGGACACAATCCTGCTTAGTTCAGTCAGGGTTATAAGCTGTGCATCCTTTTTGGTGTTTGTCTGAAAAACTGCTCCTGATCCAAGGTAGTCGGCTCTGTTATTTTCTTTTTTTTGTGCGATCTCGACAGTTCTTGCAGAAGCGCCAATTATTTTATCAGGGCCGAGAATTTTTCTTGCTGCCTCCAATGGCAGGTCATCATTGCCAAGGTGCACTCCGTCAGCATCCACTGCCATGCATATATCCAACCTGTTGTTTATAATAAGCGGGGTGTTGTACTTGTCGCTAAGGTTCTTTAGTTTTTTTGAGACTTCATATATTACAGCCGTGGTGTTCGATTTGTCCCTGTATTGGATATAATCCACTCCTGCTTTAAGAATTCGTTCTATTTTCTCAAGCCATGCTTTTTCATTCTTCATATCACTTGTAATCAGATAGATTTTCATTTGAAAGAACCTCCAGCTCGTTTAATAATATTTCCTGAATCTTTCCGTAGGGAAGATTCGGACGGATTTTTTCTGCAGCTGTTGCCATCATACGGGAGGCATGGACGCAGGCATGATAGGGGTCCAGCTCTTTTAGGATAAGGCAGCCTATCAAGGTCGCCAGTATGCATCCCGTACCTGGGAGCCTGTGGATTTTGCTTTCCGGCATTTGGATGTTTTCTTCCCTGCTACCCTTTTTAACATTTATGATCTTTCCTGTTGTTACCAACACAGCATTGAACTCTTCTGAGAAGCGTTCTTTAGGATGATTTTGTATCAGGGTTTGCATCTCCTTTAAATTGCCTTTTACAACTGTAATTTTCCTGTTTTCAAGAATATCCAATGCTATCTTAAGCCTTGTGTCTGACATGGATATTCCCACCGGATCAAGTACAATGGGTTTGTCGTATTTTTCATATACTGGCACTGTCTTTTTTATTGCTACAAGCTTGTCGGGATTTGGCATACCCAAGTTCAATACCAATCCCGATGATATATGAGCTATTTCATGGGCATCCAGACTGCTGTTTCCCATTATCGGCGTCAGTCTCATAAGTTCTGTAACCTGTGCCTGCAGATTTGAGGCCACTGCGTTAGTTATATGGTGGAGGACTGGGATTTTTTTAGTTTCCATCTTACCATTCCTTTCGATAAAGCATAGTATATCAGTGAAATAATGGCCATTACAGGGAGAGTGGTGCCTATGGACAAATCTACATTTACAAATATCCTATAGACAGCTACTCCCATGAGCCAGATGCAAAGAGCAAGAATATCTGATTTAATCTGAGCTTTAAGGATGTAGTAATCAGTAATCAGGATGGCAAACAAAGGTACAAACAGAGCACCTATCCAAAGAAGAAAGCTTTCGTAGGCTGTCATTGGAAAGGTCAATGCTATCAATGTTGAGATTACCACGATTGCTGTGCCAAGATGTTTTTCGGAAAAGTCGGGTATAAGGTTTTTTATTGAAAGTCCCGCACTGAAGGCATCCAGATATGTTGTGGAGATTGTTGAGAGCATTATGATTATCACTCCCACCAGACCATAGCCCTGTGCAAACAGTATTGAGCCGATATCCGTACTTTGGAATCCCAGTGCTGCAATAAGGCCTACAAAGTACATCAGGGAGCTTCCCACAAAGTATCCGATAAATGTACCTAGATTACCACCTAATTTACTTTTACTGTCTCTTGTGTAGTCTGCTACCAGGGGGACCCAGGATATTGGCATTACTATTGTCAGCTCAATTCCAAGACCTATGGAAATGGTATTGAGATTGGGCATTGAGGTGATTCCTTCAGTTCCAAGTCCGATATTAATAAGGATAATTGTTATGGCAAGCATTGATATTCCGATTACTATATTCCCTGCTTTCCACAAGCCTTTACCCACGTATAGCCATAAGGCTATAAGTACACCCAGGACTATGATCCATGTGGATTTGTTTCCAAATGAGAAAATATTCTGGGTCAGTACTGAGGTTGCAGCACCACCTGATATAAGCATGATGACTGTCCAACCTACCAATTGGGTTGCATTGAGAAATGAGAACAAGGTCTTTCCGTACTTGCCGAAGGTCAGTTCGGTGGTTTCCATGCTTGCAAGCTTCTTCTCATATCCGATATTGCCTGCAGCCACCATTACAAGACCACCGATGATATGACCGATTATGATTACTAAAAGACCCAGTTTAAATCCCAAAGGTGCAAGCAAGCCTCCGGTCATTATTTCTGCTACTGAAATTGCAGCTCCAAACCAAAGGGCTGTAAGGTTTAATCCGCTGAATTTATTCATTGTGGTTCCCCCCTCCATAGAAATTGTGGAAATGGTTCAACGCTCCCACACCTTTTCCTATGGGAAAGCCCTGCTTGATGCTTTCGTAAACGTAGAATTTGCCTTTCTCAACAGCTAATTGGAGATTACTCTCCTTGGCCAGGTTGGAACATATAGCTGAGGAAAGAGCACAGCCAGTGCCGTGGGTGTTGTTGGAGGCTATCCTGTCCACCTCAAACCTTTTGATTTCCTTGCCATCATAGAGGATATCAACTGCAGGGCCATCTAGGTGTCCTCCCTTCAGGAGTACATTTTCACATCCAAGATCCATAAGCCTTTTGGTTGCCTCCATCATTTCTTCTTCGCCCTTTATCTTCAACCCCGTCAGGACTTCTGCCTCAGGGATGTTGGGAGTGATAAGGTATGCCATGGGAACAAGATGTTTTTTCAGAGCATGGACGGCATCAGGCTGAAGAAGGTTTGAGCCGCTTTTGGATACCATGACGGGATCTAGTACAATCTTAGGTAATTTGTAACTCTTTAGAGACTCAGCTATCATTTCTATTGTTTCAGGAATGGATACCATGCCTATCTTGATTCCATCTATTTCTATGTCTTCAAACAATACCTTGATCTGTGCTTCTATTGCCTCCCTTGGTATATCATGTACAAGAAAGACTCCCTGTGTATTCTGGGCTGTAATTGCCGTTATTACACTCATGCCGAATGTTCCATTTGCTGCAAATGCCTTTAGATCCCCCTGTATTCCGGCGCCTCCAGATGAATCGCTTCCGGCAATGGTCAATACCTTTTTCATTTTAATATTACCTCCCTCATTAGTCTTTTCAGTGACCTGACTACAAAGATTCCAAGAACCGCTCCGCCGACACTTGAAATGATAAACGGCGGAATAAAGAAGAATGCACCTGTTTCAGAGCCTAAAAGGAACTTTGACAGGGGAAATGCAGCGAGACTTCCAACCAGTCCTGTGCCGATTACTTCACCGATACCGGCTGCATAGGATTTTCTAAAGTGTCTGTAGGCAATTCCCGCAAGCATTGCCCCGAAGATACTTCCTGGGAATGCAAGTATTGACCCGACTCCCAATATGTTTCTCAATAGTGAAATGAGAAAGGCATTTGCAACAGCATAGCCAGGTCCCAGCAGGATAGCACTTATAACGTTTATTGTGTGCTGCAGGGGGTAACATTTGGCGACGCCAACGGGAATCACGACTATGTGGCTAGCCAGCGTACCGATTGATACCAGTAATCCACTTAATACGATTCTCTTTGTGCCCATAAAAAAACCTCCTTGTACTATTTTGTACTAGGAGGCTAAGTGTCTGCAAGGTAAAATAAAAGCATATCTCCTTGCGCCGGAAATATGCATTATATGCAGTATGTTACTTCCCTACGCTGGTATTATCCAGATCAGGTATAAGGGTAAGAAACTTGCGGGTTTCACTTTCAACTGGCCTTCCCAGCTCCCCTAGTACAATTGTAATATTAACTTAACATTAATATATCAGATGTTGAACAGGGTGTCAAACCCTAAAATCCCATGTTTTTAGTTGTTTTTAGTAAAAATCAAGCAAAATATGAATAACAGTATAGCTGCAGCGAAGTAAAGGGTATAAACTCATAAAGATGAGAAACTGGGGCAGCAGGATTTCAATTAAAGAAAATCAACAAACCAGGATTTAAACCTTAAAGGATGCTCATCTGGATTTTCGGGGGATATGTAAAGGAGAACGGGCATGGATGAGATTTACAGAATAAAACAGTAGGGCGGTTCTTTTTGTTTTAAATTGATGGGGACTTGAGCGATAAGAAGAGAGCTATCAGGTGATTAAGGAGGGAGACTATGGACAAGAAGACTTATGTATCGTGGGAATTGATTGGTGACTTTATGGTAGCTGCTTTTGAAAAGGTAGGGGTTCCCAGGGAGGATGCCCTGATCTGTGCTGAAATCCTAATGGAAAGCGACAGGAGGGGGATAGAGAGCCATGGTGTAAACCGCTTTAAGCCCATTTACATCGACAGGATCAATGAGGGAATCCTCAATCCCGTGACAGAATGGGAGATTGTCAGGGAAACCCCGACCACTGCTGTTGTTGACGGTCACAACGGCATGGGAATGGTTGTTTCATACAAAGCCATGAAGCTGGCAATTGAAAAGGCCAGGAAGTATGGTATGGGTATGGTTGCAGTTAGAAACTCCACCCACTACGGGATAGCAGGATATTATGCGACAATGGCCACTGAGGAGGATATGATCGGCATCACCGGTACCAACGCAAGACCATCAATAGCTCCAACCTTCGGTGTAGAGAATATGCTTGGTACAAATCCCCTTACCTTTGGGATGCCCACTGATGAGCACTTTCCATTTGTCCTTGACTGTGCAACAAGCATAACCCAGAGGGGAAGGATTGAATACTATGCCCGGATGGGCAAGGATACTCCTGCAGGGATGGTAATTGGAAGCGACGGCTCGGCCATGACTGACAGTAAGAAGATTTTGAAGGACCTTTTGTCAGGGGAGGCCGCATTTGCACCTCTTGGAGGAATAGGTGAGGAAATGGGAGGCCACAAGGGCTACGGCTATGCCACTGTAGTTGAGACACTATCAGCTGCGCTACAGGCTGGAAGCTATTTGAGGATGCTTTCAGGAATCGGCGAAAAGGGGGAGAAGATACCATATCCTCTGGGCCACTTTTTCGTTGCCATCGATACAGAAGCCTTTATGGGTGCTGAAAGCTTTAAGAGGACAACTGGCAATATCTTAAGGGAGATTAGAGGTTCCAAGGTATCCCCCGGGGAGGAAAGGATTTATACAGCTGGGGAGAAGGAGTATCTAAAGTCTTTGGAGCTGGAGAAAGAAGGAGTTCCTGTAAATGAAGGTGTGCAGAAGGACCTGATTAAGGTAAGGGATAGCCTAGGTTTGGATTTTAAATTCTCTTTTGAGATAAAGTGATTTTATTTGGGTAAGGAATAAGCATACATCGAAATGAGGTGATTCGGTTGCCGAGCATGAATGAAGGATATGTAAAGACAATTAGAGGTAGCGTTGTGGAGGCTGTCTTTGAGGACAAGCTTCCTGGAATCAACAATAAAATCATGGCAGGAGATAATAATGAGATTGTTTTTGAAGTCAGTTCCCATGTTGATGCGACAACTGTCAAGCTTATTGCTCTGACATTTACAGCTGGGCTTGCCCGGAGGGATCCCGTCTGGGATACGGGAGACCATCTGATGATTCCTGTTGGAAAACAGACACTGGGCAACTTATATGATGTATTCGGCAATAATCTGATTGATCCAGAAAAAAAAGAAGATACTATTTTAAGATCCATTCATCAAGACCCGGTATCATTTTCACAAAGGAGTACCTCAGATGAAATATTCCTTACGGGAATAAAGGCAATCGATGTGCTGGCACCATTACCCAAGGGTGAAAAGGCGGGACTTTTTGGTGGTGCTGGAGTAGGGAAGTCTGTACTTATTACTGAACTAATAAACAACACTGCCAAGAAGAGCAAGGGCTATAGCGTATTTTGTGGAATTGGTGAAAGGTCCAGGGAGGCAGAGGAGCTATACCGGGAAATGAGGGAAACGGGTGTAATTGAAAATGCAATTCTTATATTTGCCCAGATGAATGAACCTCCTGGAGCCAGATTTCGCGTTGGTCATGCTGCATTGACAATGTCGGAATATTTAAGGGATGTTGAGAAAAAGGATGTTCTGCTATTAATCGACAATATTTTTAGGTTTATCCAGGCAGGGTCTGAGGTTTCTGGACTTATGGGCAAAATGCCCTCAAGGGTCGGGTATCAGCCAACACTTTCTAGTGAACTTTCAGAGCTCCAGGAAAGGATTTCAAGTACCAAAACAAACTCAATAACATCAATTCAGGCTGTTTATGTACCTGCAGATGACTTTACCGACCCATCGGCAACTCATATATTTTCTCACTTGTCAGCCTCAATTATCCTGTCCAGAAAGAAAGCCAGTGAAGGATTGTATCCTGCCATTGACCCTCTGAATACCACATCAAAGATGCTGAATAAGAGAATCGTAGGAGAAAGACATTATGATATCGCCCAGGAGATAAAAAGAAATCTTGCAGTCTATGACGAGCTTAAGGATGTAATAGCAATGCTTGGAATAGAGGAGCTTTCAAAGGAGAACAGGGATACGGTCCTTAGGGCAAGGAAGCTGCAGAGATTCTTGACACAGCCATTTTTTACCACAGAACAATTCACCGGAATGAAAGGCAGGTTTGTAGAATTGGAGGATTCTCTGGATGGATTTGAGAGGATACTTAATGATGAGTTCGAGGATTATAGGGAGAGTGACCTGTATATGATAGGAAATGTGGATGAGGCCGATGAACGTAGAAATAATAATTCCTAACAAGACGATTGTTCAGAAGAAAATCGATAGTATAACAGCACCGGGGACTGAAGGGAATTTTCAGATATATCCCAGACACATTGATTTTGTTTCATCATTGAAGGCGGGGATACTTACACTTGTAGTCGATGGAGCAGAGGAATACTACGCAATAAATTATGGGATACTGGTGAAGAAGGAAGATCGGGTTTTTGTTGTATGCCAGCAGGTTATCAAGGGAGAATCCCTTGAAAAACTCAATCAGGCAGTTGAGGATAAGTTAAGTGTGTTAAGCGAGAGAGAAAAAATCACCAATGAGATTCTATCCAGAATGGAAATTGCAACACTGAAGAGAATCTCTGAGATGGAGTGATAACTTTGGATAAAAAAAAACCTACCCCTGAAGAGGATCTTACAAACAAGATATCAGATGATGTAAAGCACAGGCTAAGGGCCAAAAGAGAAGGAAAGGAAATTATGTTCGGCATGGGTGTTTTCGGAATAATTGGATGGTCCATAACCGTGCCGACGCTCCTTGGAGTCGCTCTGGGCTTGTATCTTGATGCTAGATTCCAGGTCAGATTTTCCTGGACCCTTACCCTTATGTTTGCAGGGTTGATTATGGGGTGTTATAACGCATGGCGCTGGATTAACCAAAAAAGCAATAGGAGGAAGTGAAGTTATGGTAATAGCATTCCTGACAGGTATTTTGCTGGGAGTTGTCTTTTTTGGAGGACTATACTTCAGTGTCAATCGAATGGTCGATATGAAGCATCCGGCAGTATTTATGATAGCAAGCTTGATTATCAGGATGTTGATTGTGGTGTTGGGATTATATCTTATAAGGGGAGATAATTTCTACAATATCCCCCTGGCATTGCTAGGTATAATATTGGCAAGAACTTTATTGACCTCGTGGGTGAAAAAGAAAGAAAATTGAGTTCTATGAAAGGAATAGGAGAGAAAAATGTCCATTGATCCTAGTAGCATAGTATATTTTGAATGGGGATTTGTCAGGATAACTGCGACCTTGGTGTTTACCTGGATTACAATGCTGTTTTTAACAGTAGCAGGGTTGCTTTTGACGAGAAATCTGACAGATGAAAGCGATATGTCCAAGAGTCAGTCTATCCTTGAAGCAACTCTTATTACAATGAAGAGTCAGATAAAGAGTGTAAGCCAGCAGGACCCTGGAAGGTACCTGCCATTTATCAGCACACTTTTCATCTTTATTATGACAGCCACGATTCTGTCTATTATACCGGGCTTCCATGCCCCTACAGGCTCTTTGAATACAACAATAGCCCTGTCCCTTTATGTGTTCTTTGCAGTTCCTTTTTATGGGATACAGAGCCTGGGAATAAAGAACTACCTTAAAGAATATACAAAGCCGTCCGTTGTTATGCTGCCATTTAACATTATCAGTGAGTTTTCAAGGATTGTCTCACTGGCGGTCAGATTGTACGGAAATGTTATGAGTACAAGCGTAATAGTAATTATTCTTTTAGGTGTAGTACCTTTTTTCTTTCCAGTGGTTATACAGTTGTTCGGGATACTAACTGGAGCTATTCAAGCATATATTTTTGCCATCTTGGCAACTGTTTATATAGCTTCAGCTACAAGTGAAAATCAAGGAGGATGAGTTATGGATTCAATAACGGTTATAGGAATGACATCCATTGTAATGGCAGGATTTACAATAGCAATTGGATCAATTGCACCGGCCATCGGAGAAGGGAATGCGGTTGCACAGGCATTGAAGTCAATTGCCCAGCAGCCTGATGAAGCCAATACAATCTCCAGGACGCTTTTTGTAGGACTGGCAATGATAGAGTCAACGGCTATTTACTGTTTTGTAATATCCATGATTCTTCTTTTCGCCAATCCGTTCTGGAATGCGATTATGGGGTGATAAAATGCAAATAGAATGGTTTGAAATTTTAGCCCAGGTGGTCAACTTTTTTATCCTGTTGTTAATACTTAGAAAGATTTTCTACAAGCCTGTTAACCAGGTTATGGCAAACAGGCAGGAAAAAATCGACCAATTGATAGCTGAATCCGAAGAGAAAATGGCAGATGCCAAAAGCTTGATGGATGAATACGAGTCAAAGCTTTCCAAACTGGAGTCTGAAGAAGAGGCTGCAATCAGGGAAGCCAAAAAAAAGGCTGAAGAAATAAAGGATGATCTTCTCGAAGAGTACAAGACTGAAGCCGAAAGGAGAAGAAAAGAATATTTAAAGGAAATTGAAGATGACAAAAATAAGTTGTCCAGAGATATACAAACTACCCTTGGACAAAATTCAGTAAAGATTGCTCGGCATATATTATCCTATATAACGGATGAAGAGCTGGAAGAAGAATATTTTGATTCATTTATTAGTAAAATCGACGATCTCCACAATGTAGCCTCGGATTTTGAGATTTCTTTTGAAGAGGAAAAATTTGAACTTATAAGCGCTGAGGAGATCTCAAAAGAAAAGAAAAAAACACTGGAGTCAGCTTTAAAGGAAAAGTTCAAGAATTTCAAGGAAATTCGATACTCTGTGGATGAGGATCTCGTTATGGGATATGAATTAAGACTTGAATCCTATGTTTTAAACAGTAGTTTGAGAAAGTATCTTGAACAGACAGAGATAAATATTCTAAAGACTATTGAGGCAAAGAATTAGTAAAGGGGCAATTCACAATGATTAAAGAACAATTAACCAGATTCGGTGAATTTGTTGATATAGCTTTGGATGAAAACCTCGACAAGTATGAGGTGGAGGAGATGGGTCAGGTAGTCTCTCTGGATCGGGGAATTGCCATTGTCAAGGGACTAAGAAAGGTCAAGTACCAGGAATTGATACAATTTCCAAAGGGAACAAAGGGAATGGCCTTCAACCTGGACACTGACAACGTTGGAGTTATACTGCTTGGAGACTACAATCACATAAGCTCAGGGGATTCCGTCAAGAGGACATACAACGTCGCAGAGATTCCAGTTGGACATGAATTTATTGGGAAAGCCATAAATCCCTTGGGGGAAGTGCTGGATGATTCCGGTTCTGTATCTGCGTCTGAAAGGCTGCCAATAGAACGGGAGGCTCCATCCATACTGGACAGAGATCCAGTCAATAGCCCCCTGCAGACGGGACTTAAGGTCATCGACTCAATAGTACCTATTGGAAAAGGACAGCGAGAACTTATTGTCGGCGACAGACAGACCGGTAAGACGGCAATAGCAATTGATACTATAATTAATCAAAGGGACAAGGATGTTATCTGCATATATTGTGCAATCGGTCAGCAGGCATCAACCATTTCAAAGCTAATGGAATCCCTTAGGGAGAACCAGGCCATGAGTCATACGATTGTGATAGTGGCACAGGCTGATGATCCACCGGGTCTTGCATATATTACCCCTTATGCTGCAACTGCAATGGGAGAGTACTTTATGGAGCAAGGCGAGGATGTTTTGATCGTCTATGATGATCTTACAAAGCATGCAAGGTCCTACAGGGAGTTATCGCTTTTATTGGAACGCCCACCGGGAAGAGAAGCATATCCGGGGGATATATTTTATATTCACTCAAGATTGCTTGAGAGGTCCACTCATCTGACAAAGGACCTAGGAGGGGGAAGCCTTACGGCCTTGCCTATTATAGAGACTCAGGCAGAGAATATTTCTGCATTTATTCCCACCAATCTTATTTCAATTACAGATGGGCAAATCTTTGTATCATCAAAAATTTTCAACAAAGGGAATATTCCGGCACTGAATATAGGGGATTCATTATCCAGAGTAGGTGGAAAAACCCAGCTGCCGGTATACAGAAGCATAACCAATGACCTTAAGCTTTCATTCTCCCAATTTGAAGAGCTTGAGATATTTGCAAGCTTTGGTACAAAGCTGGATGATGAAACAAAGAAAATATTGGCAAGAGGTGAAAGGATAAGGGCAGTATTCAACCAGCCACAATTTTCGCCAGTGGATGTGGTCGAACAAATTGGAATTTTCCTGGCGCTGACAGAAGGTCTCTTTGATCAGGTACCTCTTGATAAGATTAAAGATGCAGAGATATTGGTTAAAGATGTAGTGATGGAATTTGATGAATTCAGGGACCATATCAGTTCAACCGATAAGATAAGCGAGGAAATAAAGTCGGAATTTAAAGCGAAAGTTTCCGAGCTAATAGAAGAGGAGTTGATCAGTGATGCAAACTCTGCAGAATCTTCGGAGGAGCATTGATTCAGCGGAAAGTCTGAAATCCATAGTCAAGACAATGAAAGCTCATGCGTCCATGAATATTAACCAGTTCCAGAATGCAGCAAAAGCCTCTGGAAATTATCGTGAAGTTCTGGATATGGCTATTTATATTGTATTGTCTCACGAGGAAGAAAAACCCGTTGAAAGCATTAAATCAGAGAAGGGATCAACTCTCCATATAGTTTTTGGGTCTGACCATGGATTGGCTGGCCGCTTTAATGAAAATATTGTAAATTACACCAAATCAAAGGTGAAATCCGACAGTGCAAATATCATTATTGCTGTTGGGCAGCAGATTTTCAAAAGACTTGAGCCTGAATACGATATATACACTTTATTGCCTGTACCTCAGACCAATGACGGTATAACATCAGTTGTGCAGAAATTACTTATTGAAATTGAGGATCTGAGAAACAAGGAAAATATAAGCAGCATAATGCTACATTACTGCAAGCCTGAAGCTCACGCTGGCTATACTGAGGAAAGTAGTGTACTTTTTCCAGTTGACTTCAGAAAATTTGCAAGCAAGGAAATGGAGTGGGAATCCAGGAGCCTTCCAACATTTACAATGGACAGGGATCTGCTGATTTCAGAGATTATAAGGCAGTACTTTTTCGTTACATTATTCAGAAGCTTTTGCTATTCCCTGGTTTCTGAAAATATAAGCAGGATAGAGTCCATGACTTCAGCGGAAAAGAATATAGATGAAAAGCTTGAACAGTTGAATTTTTCATACAGCACTCAAAGACAAAATGGAATTACCGAAGAACTCAATGATGTAGTTTCAGGGTACAAAGCCATAAGAAAATCCCAGGGAGAATAGCTGATCAGGGCGATCTGGGTTTGTGTATAAAACAATACTAAGCTTCTTTTCAATATCATAGAAAAATGATCCCTTTACTTAGTTAAATTTAGGTAGAGGGCTTTTTTATGTAAACTAAATACGGGGTATATATAAAAAAAGAACGAATCAGGTGATTTTTTCAGTGAAATGTGAAAGGGGTGAAAATGATGAGAAAATTACTTAATGGGAATTATGGGAAAGCCACTATAGTTTTAATTGTTCTTTTGATGATGTTGTCGACAGGTGTCAGCCAGGTTCAAGGCGTGGGGACTGACGACAAGGTTGACGTGCTGATAGGTTTTCAGGATATGGCAGCAAGAGAGCAGAACAGGGGGCTGGTTAGAGCCTTCGGTGGTGAAATTTACGCTGAGTTCAGCATTGTGGATGTAATTGCCGCACGTATGACACCTCAGCAGGCAGCAGCACTTGCTAAGAATCCAAAGGTCAGCTATATTGAGCCGGATTCAGAGGTTTATGCCCTGGGACAGAGTACTCCCTGGGGGATTGACAGGGTATTCGGAGAGGAAGTCTATTCATTTGATACATGGAATTCCAGCAGAGGCTTAGGGATTGGTGTAGCGGTCCTTGACACGGGAATTGATGTGGACCATGAAGACCTGGAGGTTGTAGGCGGGAGGAGATTCTACCTTAGGGGACTTACCTTAAGGAGTGATGATCAGTACAATGATGTAAATGGCCATGGTACGCATGTTGCCGGTACCATAGCGGCACGGGACAATGGAATTGGAGTGGTTGGGATTGCCCCTGATGTAAGCCTTTATGCGGTCAAAGTGTTAAGTGACAAGGGAAGTGGATCGATTTCAGCAATAGTGGCAGGCATTGAATGGGTTTATAATCGGAGCGATATTTCAATCATAAATATGAGTCTTGGCAGCAGCACTTATTCAGCCACCTTTGAAAATGCCTGCAATGAGGCATACAATGAGGGCATTCTGATTGTATCATCTGCCGGGAACTCCGGAAATGATGCAGGTACAGGGGATACGGTAGGCTATCCTGCAAAATATGCTTCAGTAATTGCAGTTGCGGCTTCAGACAGTAGTGATGCACGTGCATATTTTTCCAGCACAGGTCCGGATGTTGAGCTGATTGCACCGGGAGTAAATATTGAAAGCACAGTGCCTGACAGCAAGTATGAGGATGGCTGGAGTGGAACATCAATGGCTTCACCTCATGTGGCAGGGGTTGCCGCCTTGGTTTGGGCAGCTGATACAGGCTTGAGCAATGTTAGAGTAAGAGAGATTCTGTCGGAAACAGCTGAAGATTTGAGACTTGACGAAAATTCATTACTTCCTGAGACACATCAGGGTAATGGTCTTGTGCGTGCGGACCTTGCAGTTGATGCTACTGGATCTGGTACACCTATTGAGAAGTATATTTTGACCATTGGACAGGTTGGTAATGGTACAACTGTACCTGCAGTAGGCCCACATGAATACAATTCAGGTGATACAGTGGCACTCACCGCAACGGCTGCAGAGGATTACGAGTTTGATAGATGGGTTATCAACGGATTAGATGTAGATTCCCCGACAACAACCGTAACCATGGATAAAGACATAACAGCAACTGCTTACTTCTCAGAAAGCACAGTTGTACCAGGTGTTGAACCAAGTATAGAGGTATGGACCGATAAGCCTGAGTACTCCGGAAATACATGGGTCTATATTACAGCGGAGGTTAAGGATCCAGACTTGCCGATACCTGGGGAAACAGTAAACCTTGCGGTTACAACATCATTGGGAAGCACATCTTCCTATACTGGTACCACCGATTCGTCGGGGCAAGTGGTATTCAAGTATAGAGTGCTTAAAAGATCTGATACAGGCGTGTATACTGTAAATGCATGGATAATTTGGGGAGCAACCCCGATCGATTCCGAAACGACATTTGTGATCAATTAAGGATTGCTGAAGGGGTAGATAATTGAGTACAAGTGGAAAACCAAATAAACCGTGATGAAAGCAATGCAGTTGAAGTTTGTCAG
>JBNJCX010000029.1:0-21813 GCA_051744365.1 Bacillota bacterium | reverse complement strand
GGAGAGAAATTTCAGGAGCCGTGTACGGCAAACGTAAGCACGGTTCTGTGAGAGCAAAGAAATTCGGATTAATTATCCGAATTTCTAGCTACTCGATATTTAATTTTGAATCAGCCATCATTGTGATATAATACTACCGTTGAAAGTAAAAATATGAAAATAGGTGATATGGATGGATTTATTTACAATATCGATGGAAGACAGGCTGAAAAAAGAGGCGCCACTCGCCGACAGGATCAGGCCAGTGAATATAGACGAATTTGTTGGGCAGGAACATATCCTTGCAGAGGGCAAGTTTCTCAACAGGGCAATAAAGGCTGACCGAATCAACTCAATGATATTCTACGGTCCTCCGGGAACTGGTAAAACCACACTTGCAATGATAATTGCCAATCAGACCAGTATGAGGTTTGAGAAGCTGTCAGCAGTTACAGCTGGAGTAAAGGATATAAGAGAAGTTGTGGGGAGAGCTGAGGAAAGCCTCAAGATGCGTGGTAAAAAGACTATCCTTTTCATAGACGAGATACACCGGTTCAATAAATCCCAGCAGGATGCACTGCTTCCCTTTGTTGAACGGGGAATAATAATTCTTATTGGAGCAACTACAGAGAACCCTTACTTTGAAGTAAACAAGGCTCTTTTATCAAGGGCGATGGTCCTTCAGCTGCATCCTCTTCAAAGAGAGCATCTGGAGATGCTACTGATTAGGGCATTGGAGGATAAAGACAAGGGTCTTGGTAAAATGGAGGTCCTGCTTACAGATGAAGCGAAGGATTATCTTTTGTCCATTGCCCAGGGTGACGGAAGGATTCTTCTTAATTCAATAGAAATAGGAGTGTTGTCAACCGAGTCCGGTGCGGATGGAATAAGAAGAATCGACATAGAGGGAATAAAGGAGTCAATCCAGATAAAAACTGCCAAGTACGATAAGGGAGGGGATGAGCATTACGATACCATCTCAGCGTTCATTAAGAGCATGAGAGGTTCAGATCCGGATGCAACCCTGTATTACCTGGCCAAGATGATAAATGCCGGAGAGGATCCGATTTTCATCGCCAGAAGGATAATTATTGCAGCATCGGAGGATATAGGGAACGCGGACCCTCAGGCCCTCCAGGTTGCCACAGCAGCCCTTCAGGCAGTGCATGCCATAGGAATGCCGGAGGGAAGGATAATACTGTCCCAGGCGGCGCTGTATGTGGCCACGGCACCAAAGAGCAACAAGGCCTACCTTGGTATAGACAAAGCACTCTCCGACATAAGGAATGAAGAAATCGGAGCAGTGCCTCTTCACTTGAAGGATTCTCATTACGGAGGTGCAAAGGCACTTGGACATGGGAAGACCTATCTGTATCCTCACGACTATCCAGGTGGACACGTGGAACAGACATATCTTCCTGAAGGGATGGAGGATAAGGTTTACTATGAACCCACCGAGAATGGATATGAGAAGAAGATCAAGGATGAGATGAAGAAGATGAGATAATTCTCAATTCATACCCTATCAATGAATTCCTATAAAATCAAAGATTTCAAGGAATTCTATTGCCGGGCACAAGCAATCATAATTATTTGCGGTCTATCTTTAGGGTCTTAGATTCCATGGCTTCTCTGGAAAGTATAAAAGTGTTATTCATTTACTGGTTAATCTTTTCATTGTGAATTGTGCATTGTGATCTGTGAATTGAACGTATTTCCTTGACAAAGGTGAACCTTCATTTTATAATAATCTAAAAGAATCCCGACTTTGAAAGGGAGAGTAGGCACAGGAAGTAGTCATAGGGAGCCGGTAACAGTGAGACACCGGTACGAAGCCTCTGCTGAAGAACACCCTTGAGTCTCCAACCGAAAGGACAACAATCCCGGTAGGCCTGGACGGAAACACACCGTTAACAGTGCACAAGAGGCTCAAAGCAATCAGGGTGGTACCGCGGAAGATTAACCTTTCGTCCTTATTTTAGGACGAAGGGTTTTTGTTTATTTGGAAACAATACAAAACAGGGAGGTTATATGATGAAATTATCAGTAAAGGATATTTTCAGAAATCCACAGGATCACATGGGTAAAAAAGTAAGACTGGAAGGCTGGATCAGGACATCCAGAGCATCCAAGGCATTTGGCTTTATCGAACTCAACGACGGTTCATTCTTTAAGAATATCCAGATTGTTTATGACGATACCTTAACAAATTTCAAGGAAGTTGAAAAGCTGCCAATATACTCAGCAATAGTAATAGAGGGAACATTGGTGGAGACACCTGGCTCAAAGCAGCCCTTTGAGATAAAGGCTGAAGGAATCGCAGTTGAAGGACTATCCACTAGCGACTATCCGATTCAGAAAAAGAGACACACCCTTGAGTATCTGAGGACAATTGCACACTTAAGACCTAGAACCAACATCTATAGTGCCGTATTCAGAGTAAGGTCAATCCTGGCATATGCAATTCATAGGTTCTTCCAGGAAAGAGGATTTGTGTATGCCCATACACCAATAATAACTATATCTGATGCAGAGGGAGCAGGGGAGATGTTCAAGGTAACAACCCTGGGCTTTGACGATACCCCAAGGACTGAGGATGGAAAGGTTGACTTTAAACAGGACTTTTTTGGAAAAGAAACAAGCCTTACAGTAAGCGGTCAGCTCCAGGCAGAGGTCTTTGCACTGGCATTCAAGAACACATATACCTTCGGCCCTACCTTTAGAGCAGAAAACTCAAATACCGCAAGACATGCTGCAGAGTTCTGGATGATTGAGCCTGAGATTGCATTTGCAGAGCTCAAGGATAATATGGAGCTTGCAGAGGATATGTTCAAGTATATGATTCAGTATGTTCTTGACAATGCCCCTGAGGAAATGGAATTCTTCGACAGCTTTGTCAGTAAGGGAATAGTTGAAAGACTTACTAAGATAGTTCAATCTGACTTTGGAGTAATAACCTACACAGATGCAGTTGAAAAGCTTCTTGAATCAGGTGTGGAATTCCAATACCCTGTAGAGTGGGGAATGGACCTTCAGACAGAGCACGAAAGGTATATAACAGAGAAGATATTCGACAAGCCTGTTTTTGTAATTGACTATCCAAAAGAAATCAAGGCATTCTATATGAGAGTCAATGAAGACGACAAGACTGTTGCAGCAATGGACCTTCTGGTTCCGGGAGTAGGGGAAATCATTGGAGGAAGCCAGAGGGAGGAGCGTTTCGAGGTTCTGGAGCAAAAGATCAGAGACAACGGAATGGAGCCTAAGGATTACTGGTGGTATCTAGAATTGAGGAAATACGGCGGAACAAAGCATGCAGGATATGGACTCGGTTTTGAAAGAGCTTTGATGTATATAACTGGAATGTCAAATATCAGGGACGTAATTCCGTTCCCAAGAACTGTAAATTCAGCTGAATTCTAAATTATTCTTGCTATGAACACTGCTATTTGCTATAATCAAAGCTAAATCAGACAAACATGGAAGAGAACCAGTAAGGTGTGGATTTATTCAAGAGAGCTGCTGTATGGTGGAAAGCAGCATAATGAACACTTGAACTCATCTCGGAGTTTTCAGGGTTAAAGCTCTGAACGGCAGTCGCCGTTAACTGACAAAAAGTGGATTTATCAATAAGAGTGGTACCGCGGAATAACCTTTCGTCTCTATGGGGATGAAAGGTTTTATTTTTTGTAAAAAACGAGGAGGTTGTTCAATGAGAGCTTACAATCCAAAGGAAATTGAGAAAAAGTGGCAGGATATCTGGGAACAGGAGCAGGCTTATGTTGCCACAAACGACAGTGAAAAACCAAAATTCTATGCCTTGGTGGAATTCCCATATCCATCAGGCGAAGGACTTCATGTAGGCCATCCAAGACCATACACAGCCCTGGACATAGTTGCAAGGAAGAGACGATATCAGGGCTACAACGTATTATTCCCAATGGGCTGGGATGCTTTCGGTCTCCCAACGGAGAACTATGCAATCAAGAACAAGATACACCCAAGAATAGTAACAGAAAAGAATATCGAAAGATTCAAGAGTCAGCTTAAGTCAATCGGATTCTCCTTTGACTGGTCAAGGGAGGTAAACACAACTGATCCTGACTACTACAAATGGACTCAGTGGATTTTCCTTAAGCTTTTTGAGAATGGACTCGCATACAAGCAGGAGTTCCCAATAAATTTCTGTACATCCTGTAAGGTAGGTCTTGCGAACGAAGAGGTTGTAGGTGGAGTTTGCGAAAGATGTGGAAGCGAGGTAGTAAGAAAGGTAAAAAATCAGTGGATGCTTAAGATAACTGAATATGCAGAAAGACTTATAGACGACCTCGATCTTGTTGATTATATTGAAAGAGTAAAGATTCAACAGAAAAACTGGATTGGGAAATCAGTTGGAGCTGAGCTGGACTTCCTTATATCAGGTGGAGATGACAAGTTAAGGGTATTTACCACAAGACCTGACACGCTGTTTGGGGCTACCTATATGGTTATTGCTGCAGAGCACCCCCTTATTGACAAATATGCAGACAGAATCCAGAATATAGATCAGGTTAACACCTATAGAGATGAGGTTCTCAATAAAAGTGATTTTGAAAGGACAGAGCTTACAAAGGGAAAGACAGGCGTGGAGATAAAAGGAATTGCTGCAATAAATCCTGCTACTGGAAAGGAGATACCTCTTTGGGTATCAGATTATGTTCTTATGACTTATGGTACAGGAGCCATAATGGCAGTTCCTGGACATGACCAGAGAGACTGGGAATTTGCAAAGAAATTTGATCTTCCAATCGTTGAGGTAATCAAGGGTGGAGATATTGAGAAAGAGGCTTATACAGACACCGAAACTGGAATACTCGTAAATTCAGGATTTATTGACGGAATGGAAGTAAAGGAAGCCATACAGAAAATGATTGACTGGCTTGAAGAGAAGGAACTTGGGGAGGAGAAGATAAACTTTAAGCTTAGAGACTGGGTATTCTCAAGACAGAGATACTGGGGAGAGCCTATACCATTGGTTTATTGTGACGATTGCGGATGGGTAGCGATATCTGAAGAAGAGCTTCCACTGCTGCTGCCTGAGGTTGACAACTACGAACCAACTGAGACTGGGGAGTCGCCACTTGCAAATATTCACGAATGGGTCGACACAACCTGTCCGAAATGTGGCAAGGATGCCCATAGGGAAACAGATACAATGCCGCAATGGGCCGGATCATCATGGTATTTCCTTAGATACACAGATCCAAGCAACAGTGAGGCACTTGCGTCAGAAAGAGCATTGGAATACTGGATGCCCGTTGACTGGTACAACGGAGGAATGGAGCATACTACCCTTCACCTTTTATATTCAAGATTCTGGCATAAATTCCTTTATGATATTGGAGTTGTCCCTGGGCCTGAGCCATACTCAAAGAGAACATCTCACGGTATGATTCTCGGTGATAACAATGAGAAAATGTCAAAATCCAGAGGTAATGTTGTTAATCCTGATGATATTGTCAAGGGTTACGGGGCTGATACCCTCAGAACCTACGAAATGTTCATAGGAGACTTTGAAAAGAGTGTCCCATGGTCAGACAATGGTGTTAAGGGTTGTAGAAGATTTCTTGATAGAGTATGGAAGCTCCAGGATATTCTTAAGGGCGGAGGTGAATATAGCAAAGAGCTTGAATCCTCAATACACAAGACTATCAAAAAGGTAAGCGAAGACTTTGAGACCCTGAAGTTCAATACTGGCATAGCGGCCTTGATGTCATTGATAAATGAGTTCAATGACCATGGTTCAATAACCAAGAAGGATTTTGAAACATTCCTGGTTCTTCTTAATCCAGTGGCGCCTCATATCACAGAGGAGCTATGGGAAATAGTAGGTCTGAAAGGCAAACTATTCCAGACAACATGGCCTGGATACGATATTGAAAAGACCATAGACAAGGTAATAGAGCTTCCTGTGCAGGTAAATGGCAAGGTAAGGGGAACAATAATCGTAGCCCTTGATGAGCCGAAGGAAAATCTTCAGAAAAAAGTAAAGGAGATTCCATCAATAACAAAATTCACTGATGGAAAAACCATTGTCAAGGAAATCTACGTACCAGGTAAGATTTATAATATTGTCGTAAAATAGAAAAATATATGCCACAATGGTTCTGTTGTTAAATCAACAGGACCATATTTTCTATGTTGCCCATTAGAATTTTGACAGCATCTCATATAATAATAGAGAACACTAGATATTTATTGCGATTTTAATATTCCGTATACTTCAATAGGCGTGTTAATTTTTTTTCAGTATGTTATAATATAGACGAAAAACGCAATAATATTAATGGGGGTGCAATATATGAGGAAAATCCTTATAACCGGTGGTCTTGGCCAGATAGGCTCAGAGCTCACCAGGAAAATGAGAGACATCTACGGCAATAACAATATCGTAATGAGTGATATTAAGGTTAAGGATAATCACAAGGAGCTTATTGAAAGCGGACCCTTTGTGGTTCTGGATGTTCTGAACAGAGAAAAGATAAGGGAAGTTACAGACAAATACAATATCAACACAGTGGTACATCTTGCAGCCATCCTATCGGCCGTGGGAGAGGCAAAGCCTCAGCTATGCTACGATATAAATATGAATGGTCTTTACAACGTACTTGAAATAGCAAGGGAGAAGAACCTTGCGGTATTTACTCCAAGCTCAATAGCAGTTTTCGGAGAAAAAACACCAAAGGATAATACTCCACAGGATACAATCATGAATCCAAGCACAATGTATGGAGTGACAAAGGTTGCAGGTGAGAACCTGTGTGACTACTACTTCAATAAATTCGGAGTTGACACAAGAGGGGTAAGATTCCCTGGAATAATATCAAATGATACACTTCCAGGAGGGGGAACAACTGACTATGCTGTTCATATATACTACGAAGCCTTAAGAAAAAAGAAGTACACAAGCTTTATCGACAAGGGAACGAAGATGGATATGATGTATATGCCTGATGCTCTGGATGCAATTCTGCAGCTCCTTGAAGCTGACCCATCAAGATTGAAACACAGGAACGCTTTTAATATCACCGCAATGAGCTTTGACCCTGAGGATGTGGCCAATTCCATCAGAAAGCATATCCCTGAATTCCAGCTGGATTACGATGTAGATCCTGTAAGGCAGACAATTGCGGACACATGGCCGAATTCTCTGGATGACTCAGAGGCTAGGGCGCAGTGGGATTGGAGTCCGAAATATCTTCTTGATGATATGACTCAGGATATGCTGCAAATGCTTAGAAAGAAACTGAATATACAGGACTGAAAGTCCTAAATCGAGGCTGGGAATTCTCCTGGCCTTATGTGTTTTTAATGTTGACAATATTACCCGGGTATACTATACTATAGTGAGAATACCGACCAAATAGGTTGGGATTAAAGAGGTGATGAAATGAAATTGTCAACCAAGGGAAGATATGGCCTTATGGCCATGTATCAGCTGGCCCAGGATTATGGGCAGGGACCTATTTCCCTGAAATATGTGGCTGAGAAGCAGGGATTAAGTGAAAACTACCTGGAGCAGCTTTTCTCAAGCCTGAAGAAGGATGGATTACTAAAAAGTGTAAGAGGAGCCTATGGAGGCTATATGCTTTCCAGGATGCCCGAAGAAATCACAGTAGGCGAGGTCTTAAGGTCACTGGAGGGGCAGATGTCTCCATCGGACTGTGTTGCGGACGGCAGCTCCGAATGCAGCAGGGATGACAAATGTGCAACCCAGTGGGTGCTTGGTCAGATAAAGAACAGCATCGACCAGGTTATAGATTCCATTACACTTATGGATATGATAAAGGATACAGGCATTATAGAATCAGAATTGGGGGGAGATTAATGGAAAAATTGATATATATGGACCACTCGGCAACAACACCTGTCAAGAAGGAAGTTTTGGATGAAATGCTTCCTTATTTTTCCGAATTCTACGGAAATCCATCGAGTATTTATGCATTGAGCAATATATCAAAACTGGCAATAGACAAGGCGAGGGAACAGGTCGCAAAGGCGCTGGGTGCAAAGAAGAACGAGATTTACTTTACCGGAGGAGGCTCCGAATCAGACAACTGGGCAATAAAGGGAATTGCCTACAGTCACAGGGAAAAAGGAAATCACATCATTACCACAAAAATAGAGCACCACGCTGTGCTTCACACCTGTGAGTATCTACAAAAGCAAGGCTTTGAGGTAACCTACCTCGATGTGGATGAATACGGCATGGTATCCTTGGATGACCTTGAAAAGGCGATTACTGACAATACCATACTTATTTCCATAATGTTTGCCAACAATGAAATCGGAACAATCCAACCTATTAAGGAAATCGGAGAAATTGCAAGAAAGCACAAGGTTCTTTTCCATACCGATGCAGTTCAGGCTGTGGGAAGCGTGAAAATAAATGTAAACGAAATGAACATAGACCTGCTTTCACTTTCAGCCCATAAACTTTATGGACCAAAGGGCGTAGGAGCACTATATATAAGACAGGGAACAAAAATTGACCCACTGATAGCAGGTGGAGGCCAGGAGAGAAGCAAGAGGGCCGGAACTGAGAATATTGCAGGAATTGTGGGAACTGGAAAGGCTGTTGAACTGGCATATGAGCATCTTGAGGAAAACAATGCGAAGTTGATTTCACTAAGGGAAAGACTCATAAAAGGTATCCAGGACAATATTCCACATATAAGACTCAACGGGCACCCGGAGAAGAGACTCCCGGGAAACGTAAACTTTTGCTTTCAGTATGTTGAGGGAGAATCTCTACTGCTAAGCCTTGATATGATAGGTGTTGCGGGATCAAGCGGTTCAGCGTGTACATCGGGATCATTGGACCCTTCGCATGTTCTGCTTTCAATAGGATTGCCACATGAAATTGCCCATGGGTCATTGAGACTTTCATTGGGAACAGGCAATACTGAGGAAGAGGTTGACTACGTAGTGGAGCAGCTTGTGGGAATAGTTGACAGACTTCGAAGTATGTCACCATTATATGATAAAGTTCAGGAGGGAATATAAATGTATTCAGAAAAGGTAATGGAGCACTTTACAAAGCCGAGAAACGTTGGAGAGATAGAAAACGCCGATGGTGTAGGTGAGGTAGGAAATGCAAAATGCGGGGACATCATGAGAATGTACCTTAAAATTGACGGAGATACGATCACTGATGTGAAATTCAAAACATTCGGCTGTGGTTCAGCCATCGCTTCATCAAGTATGGCTACTGAGCTGATAAAGGGAAAGACAGTGAAAGAAGCCATGGAATTGACAAACAAGGCAGTTGCTGAAGCCCTTGACGGACTTCCACCGATTAAGATGCACTGTAGTGTATTGGCTGAACAGGCCATAAAATCAGCTCTTGTTGATTATTCACAAAAAACAGGGGTAAAAATTGAAGGACTGGAAGATGTCGACTTTGATGACGAGCATCTTCACGACCTCACAGATGATGAGGAATAAAAAAATTGACACATAAAGACTCTGGTTAGAGATGGCATTGTAACATCCAGCCATAGTCTTTATTTGCTTTTGGGATGACTCAGATCAGGGGTGATAAAATGTCCATAAACACACCACCTTCACTGTTTGTAAATCTGGTATGGATACTTACAGCATTGCTGCTGGCACTTGTGATTTACTACCTGATTAACATAGGGAATCAGTATGTGCCTAAAAAGAAGGTAATAAAGTACAACACCAGATTGATTCTCTGGGTTATAATTATACTTTTCGGAATCTACTTTATTTCGCTTGTTTTCAGAAGATATACCTTGGTGGCGGATACATTCTATACTATTATAATATCCATGATTCTTGCTTATTTCCTTAATCCCCTGGTCAATTTCTTTGAAAGGAAGGGATTGAAGAGAATATTTGCAACAATAACAGTCTATCTCTTGATTCTGGCGGTGATTTCAATCCTATCAGTTTCTGTAATTCCAAGATCTGGACAGGAGTTAAAAAGGCTTGCAGCAAACTTCCCGGGCTATGTCAACACTTTGTCGGCTTGGATGAGCAATATATATTCGGGGTATTCAGATACATTGGTTGAGATGCCCGAGCTTTTAAAGAGCATCGAGGATGTGATATCCCAGAACATAGATAGAATACAATCAGGAATAGCCAGTGGTGTTGAGAAATTTGTCCTGAGTATCGTAGGATTGTTTACAAAGATAATAAGCTGGATACTTACACCTATACTTACATTCTATTTGCTTGTGGACAAGGATCATTTCGTCGACAAGTTCAGACGGCTGATACCAAAAAAGCACAAGGAAGATATACTGGAACTTTTAAGAGAAATTGATATTGCCATGTCTCAGTTTATAAGAGGCAGACTATTGATGGCTGTTATGGTGGGAATAACAACAACGATATTCCTATTCCTGATGGGAATTGAATTCGCCATAGTCATTGGATTTATAACGGGAATTGCTGATATAATACCATATATAGGTCCATTCCTGGGTTTTATACCGGCAGTCATATTTGCATTTATTGTAAGCCCAGTAAAGGCCATTTGGGTGGGAGTTTTCTTTATCCTGATCCAATGGGTGGAGAATAATATTCTTGGACCAAAGGTTCTAGGAAAGTCCACTGGAATGCATCCACTGACTATACTTCTTGCAATCATTGTAGGTGGTACGATTTTCGGAGTCATGGGAATGATACTTTCAGTGCCTGCAGTAAGCGTATTCATAATTCTTTTCCACTATGTCAGGGAGAGAATCGCAGAACGGTTCCCAAGTGATACAGGGAGACATGAACCATTGTAAATTGACAAATAAAAGGCTTTACTTTAAAATAATATAGATAGGACTCGCCTCCCTTTAAAGGGAGGATTTTTCTAATAATATGGGACGAGGTGTATGAATGAGAAAATTAGGACTTCACGAAATAAGAAAAGAATACCTTGACTTCTTCAGAGAGAAGGATCATCTGGTCATACCCAGCTTTTCATTGGTGCCAAAGAATGATAAATCCCTGTTGCTTATCGGAGCCGGGATGGCACCTTTAAAGCCTTACTTCACCGGAGATGCGGTACCGCCATACAATAGAATGGCAACCTGTCAGAAGTGTATAAGGACTGGAGATATAGAGAACGTAGGCAGGACTGCAAGGCATGCAACATTTTTTGAAATGCTTGGAAACTTCTCCTTTGGGGATTACTTCAAGAATGAGGCAGTAGCCTGGGCATGGGAATTTTTAACCGAGAGGCTGGAAATAAACCCGGAAGATCTTTGGGTAAGTGTTTTCCATGAGGATGATGAGGCCTACGATATCTGGAGGGACGACATCGGAGTACCTGAGGAAAAGATAGTCAGACTTGGTAAAGAGGACAATTTCTGGGAGCTTGAGGTTGGACCATCTGGACCGTGCTCAGAGATATATATAGATAGAGGAGAGGCGTATGGATGCGGTCACGAGGACTGCAAGCCAGGCTGTGACTGTGATAGATTCCTGGAGGTATGGAATCTTGTATTCACACAGTTTGACAAGGATGAAAAGGGAGTATACCACCCCCTTAAGAACCCCAACATCGACACAGGAATGGGTCTAGAGAGAATTGCCGCAATTATGGAGGATGTAAACACAATATTCGATATAGGAGCAATCAACGACATACTTAGAAAAGCCGAGGAAATAAGTGGATACAAGTACGGTACAGATTTAGCCAAGGATGTATCTGTAAGACTTATTACAGACCATACAAGGGCTATGACATTCCTTGTGAGCGACGGAGTAATTCCAGGAAACGAGGGGAGGGGCTATGTCCTTAGAAGACTTATAAGAAGAGCCTCAAGGCATGGCAAGCTTCTTGGAATCGAGGAAAGCTTCCTCCATAGGATGGCAGGAGTTGTAATTGACTCCTGGCAGGTTCAGTACAAGGAGCTGAAGGAAAATGAAGCGCAGATCAGGAAGATCATAAAGGCAGAGGAAGAAAAATTCCAGGAGACAATAAATGGAGGACTTTCAATCCTTGAGGAATATATTGAAAATATGAAACAATCAGGAGCCGCTGTATTCAGCGGCGAAAGAGCCTTTAAGCTTTATGACACCTACGGATTCCCCCTTGAGTTGACTGAGGAGATTCTGGAGGAAAGAGGAATAGAGCTTGACAAGGATGAATTCAAGGTCAATATGGAGGAGCAGAGACAAAGGGCCAGAAGTGCCAGAAGCGAAACAGATGGTGGCTGGGGCGACAAGGATGATGAATTGACAAAGGGAATTGAATCATCATTCAAGGGATACCTGCAAACATCGTTGGAAAGCAAACCACTTATCCTTATCAAGGAGGGTGAAAGAGTAAGCCTCCTAAGTGAGGGAGAAGAGGGGCATGTAATCCTTAAAGAGACTCCATTCTATGGTGAGCAGGGAGGCCAGATCGGAGACAAGGGTACCTTCACATGGAAAGGTGGAAAAGCCTATGTAGAGGATACAAAACTGACACAGGACGGAGCTCCTATCCACTTTATCCAGGTTCTGGAAGGACAGTTGAAGGAGGATACATCGGTACTTGCTCAGGTTGATGACAGTCTCAGGGATGCTACAAGAAGAAATCACTCAGCTACACACCTTCTTCATAAAGCACTGAAGACTGTGCTTGGGAACCATGTAAACCAGGCAGGTTCACTTGTTATGCCAAATAGATTGAGATTTGACTTTACCCATTTTGAGGGAATCAAGGAGGAAGACCTGAAAAGGATTGAATTTCTTGTAAACCAGCAGATTTTAAACGGACTGCCGGTCATTACGAAGGAAGAATCCCTTAAAAATGCTCAGAAGCAGGGGGTTACAGGCCTGTTCGAGGAGAAGTACGGTGAGACCGTAAGGATAGTTAGTATGGGAGACTATTCACAGGAGCTTTGCGGAGGAACCCATGTAAATAACACAGGACAGATCGGTTTGTTCAAAATTGTATCTGAGGGAGGCATAGCCTCAGGAACTAGAAGAATAGAAGCCCTTACGGGAATGAATGTATATTACTACCTTAATCATATCGAAGAAGAGCTTGATGAGGTCGCATCGATATTAAAGGCAAACAGACAGAATCTAAAAGAGAGGGCAAGGGGTCTCCTTGAAGAATCAAAGGAGAAGGACAGGGAGATAGGAAAGCTCAAGGACAAGCTATCAGCAAATATTGCCGATGAGATTCTAGACCAGGTAAAAGACGTAAATGGAGTCAAGCTTATTACACATATTTCATCAGATCTTGATATGAACGGGCTGAGAAACCTGGGGGACGAGCTGAAAGGCAGATTGGGCTCAGGGGTTGTCGTTTTGGCATCCACAGGAGGAGACAAGGTTTCCTTTGTGGCCATGGCAACCAAGGATGTAACAGCAATGGGAGTGCATTCCGGAAACATAGTAAAGGCAGTCTCTACAGCCACGGGAGGAAGCGGTGGCGGAAGACCGGAAATGGCTCAGGCTGGAGGCAAGGACAAGTCCAAGCTGGGTGAAGCAATGGATTTAGTGGAAAGAATTCTGGCTGAACAGATAAAGTAGTATGAAAAAAAGCTTTCAATGAGTCAGACTTATGTTATAATGTACAAGAGGGGTGATAGTGTGGATGAGAAAATGAATGAAACCATGAAGTTTGAGGCAGCGAAGGAAACACCAGCGGAACCTCGCGAAATTCTATTCTCTGTATTTGATTCCCTGGAGGAAAAGGGGTACAATCCCATAAATCAGATAATAGGGTATATACTATCAGGGGACCCTACCTATATAACAAGCCATAATAATGCAAGGACGTTAATTAGAAAAATCGAGCGAGACGAGTTGTTGGAGGAAATACTTCGAGCATACTTAAAATGCAGAAAAGATTAGATATAATGGATGGATGGCTGATGGAGGCTATCCATCCTTTTTAATTATATGATAAGATACATAGTAAGAGGAGCTGTATTTGCAAATGGAAAGGACAACACTTGGTAAATCGGGAATAGAAGTGTCAAGGCTTTGCTTTGGATCACTTACAATGACGCCATTCCAGGCAAATCTTTCCGAAGAAGAGGGTGCAGGACTGATCAGGTATGCCTTCGATAAGGGTATCGACTTCCTCGATACAGCAGAGATCTATGAAAACTATGGATACATCAGCAAAGCTCTTAAGGGCATCGAGAGGAATGATTACACCATCTCCACCAAGACCTATGCCTACACTGAAGAATTGGCAAAGAAGAGCCTGGAAAAGGCCCTTAGGGAGATCGGTACGGACTATATAGATGTTTTTCTACTTCATGAGCAGGAGAGCATACACACCATAAGAGGACATTATCCTGCAATAGAGTACATGCTAAAGGCCAAGAGAGAAGGCAAAATAAGGGCATTGGGAATTTCCACCCACAGAATTTCCGGAGTGAAGGCCTTGAAGGATTATCCTGAACTTGATATAATCCACCCTATAGTCAATATGGAAGGCATTGGAATTCATGATGGCAGCATCCAGGAGATGCTCCAGGAGTTGTCGGATCTCCATGATTTGGGCAAAGGAATATATGGAATGAAGCCGCTTGGAGGGGGCCACCTAATAAAAAAGGCACAGGAAGCTCTCCAATTTGTAATTGAGAAGCCATACATCCATTCCATAGCCATTGGCATGCAGTCAAGGGATGAAATTGATGCGAACATTCAAATGATCGATAATGGCTATATGGAAAAGGAAACAAGAGAAAAGCTGAAAAAGAACAATAGAAGATTGATTGTTCACGACTACTGCCAGGGATGTGGCAAATGCGTGGAAAGATGTCAGCAGGGTGGAATTACGATTGTCGACGGAATGGCAATGCCAAACGATAAATGTATACTTTGTGGTTATTGTGCCACAGTATGTCCCGAATTTTGTATAAAAGTGATATAATAAAATAAAATGGAGACCATATGGAAAGAATATTAGGATTGGACGTAGGAACCAAGAGAATCGGAGTCGCAGTTAGCGATCCCCTGGGATTTACAGCTCAGGGAGTGACCACAATTGAGAGAATCGGAATGAAGAAGGATATGGCAGCCATCGAAGAGCTGCTTAGAAAGTATGTCTGCAGCAAGGTCGTTGTTGGCATGCCGAAAAACATGAATGGTACCATCGGACCCTCAGGGGAGATGGCACAAAAAGTTGGGGAGAAAATAAAGAATAAGTTCAATATAGAAGTTATATATGTAGATGAAAGACTTAGCACCGTTTCAGCGGAAAGAATCCTTATAGAGGGAGATGTCCGCAGAGAAAATCGCAAGAAGTATGTCGACAAGGTAGCAGCTACATTTATCCTACAGACTTATCTTGATTCAATATAGAAATAAAAGGAGGCAATTATGACTGAGAGACACACTTTCTACGATGAACTTGGAAATCAGATTGAATTTGTTGTAAAGGCAAAGTTTAGCATGGATGATACAGAATATATAGCGCTTTTACCGGCAAATGAAATAGATGCAATGACCTACATCCTGAGAATTGAGATGAATGAAGAGGGAGAGGAAATACTGGTGGGAATTGATAACGATGAGCTGGAAGAAGTTAAAGATGTCTATGAGGAACTAGTGAAGGAAAACCTACAATAAGAGGCAGGTGTATACTGTGGAAGCCATGATTAAACATTTTATGGAAAAACTTCAAATGGAGGGATACAAATACACAAATCAGAGGGAGGAAGTCCTTAGAATACTGTTAGACAACAAGGATTCTCACTTGAGCTGTGACGAGGTTCACGATGTGGTATCCCAGGAACACAAGGATGTTGGCATAGCCACAGTCTACAGGACCTTGCAGCTTTTTGAAAAGCTGGGGTTGGTATATAGGATTAATTTTGACGATGGTGTAAGTCGTTATGAGTTGAATTTCGGAACGGAGAATCATCACCATCATCATTTAATATGCAAAATTTGCGGAAGCGTGACAGAGGTTAAACTTGATCTTTTGGAAGCCCTTGAGGACGAAATTGAAAAGGATGAAGGGTTTGTAATCCAGGACCACAATGTTAAATTCTACGGGATCTGCAAGAACTGCAAGGATAAAAAAGAGAACGAATAGAACGAATAGAACGAAAAATAATAAGGAGTGATAAAGTGGCAAAGCAAAACAAATTAAAAATAATCCCTTTAGGTGGATTAGGTGAAATCGGAAAGAATATCACCGTACACGAGTACAAGGATTCCATTGTTATAGTGGATTGTGGAATGACCTTCCCTGAGGACGAAATGCTGGGGGTGGATATTGTAATTCCTGATATATCCTACCTAATTAAAAACAAGGAAAAGATAAAGGGAATAGTATTGACCCATGGTCATGAGGACCACATCGGGGCGATTCCTTATGTCCTTAAGAAGCTGAACATACCAATATACGGTACGAAGCTTACCTTGGGACTGCTGGCAAACAAACTGAAGGAGCACAATCTTAAGAATGTGGAACTGAATGTAGTCAAGCACGGGGACAAGATAAAGCTGGGACATTTCAGCGTGGAATTTATAAGGACAACCCACAGTATCCCCGACAGTGCGGCAATAGCCCTTACAAGTCCAATTGGAACAGTAATTCAGACAGGGGACTTCAAGATTGATTTTACACCAATAACCGGAGAAACAACTGACCTGAACAGGTTTGCAGAGCTTGGAAACAAGGGAGTTCTGGCATTGTTGGCAGATTCAACCAATGTTACAAGACCAGGCTATACCCTAAGTGAAAGCACCGTTGGAGAGACCTTCAGGGATCTTTTCTACAAGGCGGAGGGAAGAATAATTGTCGCAACCTTTGCATCCAATGTATACAGGGTTCAGCAGGCTATTGATGCCGCAGAATTGAACAACCGCAAGGTTGTCATGTCAGGAAGATCCATGATCAACGTTACAACAGTTGCAACAGAGCTGGGATTTCTCAGACACAAGCCGGGAACAGTAATAGATATAAATGATATGAACAAATATAAGAAGGACGAGATGGTTATTATAATGACAGGATCACAGGGAGAGCCATTGAGCGCACTTACTAGAGTTGCTGCTGGAGAGCATAGAAAAATTCAGCTATACAACGACGATCTTGTAATACTTTCCGCAACTGCAATACCTGGAAATGAAAAGGCTGTTACCAAGACTATAAATAGACTTGTGGAGAAGAATATAAATGTTATTTACGAATCCCTGGCTGACATTCACGTATCTGGCCATGCCTGCCAGGAGGAGCTGAAGCTTATACAAAATCTTGTAAAGCCAAAGTTCTTTGTGCCGGTTCACGGTGAGTCAAAGCATCTTAAGCGTCATGCAGAATTAAGTCTATCAATGGGAACCCCAAGTGAGAATATCTTTGTGATGGAAACGGGACAGACCCTTGAATTGACCAGGAACAAGGCTGAAATCGGACCTTCAGTGCCTTCAGGAAACATTCTTGTGGATGGCCTTGGAGTGGGGGATGTTGGGAATATTGTCCTTAGGGACAGAAAGCATCTTTCAGAGGACGGACTTCTTGTTGTAGTAATAACCATGAACAAGAAGGAAAGGAAGGTTTCAAAAGACTTCGACATTGTGTCCAGAGGCTTTGTATATGTAAGAGAATCAGAGGACCTTATGGTCGAGGCCAGAAAGGTTGTACAGAAGACCCTTCAGAAATGTGAAGACAAAAAGATTACAGACTGGTCTTCAATAAAATCAGATGTGAGGGATGACCTTAGAAGCTTCCTTTACAGCACAATTAAAAGAAATCCAATGATACTTCCAATAATTATGGAAGTCTAGAAAGGAAGATCCACAATGGGCACCAGACTCTTGATGTACCTGGCAGTCATACTGCTGGGAGCAATTATAGGCGCCAGGGCTAAGATTGGGGAGAACTTAAGCGGAAGACTAGGCAGCATACAAACTGCCTGTCTTCTTTTGTTGCTTCTTGTCATGGGCGTGAAAATAGGAATGGACAGGGATGTCATTGACTCCTTCTTCTCCATAGGCTTTTCGGCCATAGTTATCAGCGTATTTACAGTAGGCTTCAGCATACTGGGAGTCAAGCTTGTAAGCGGTTATGTGACGGGAGGTAGAAAACAATGACGGGAAAAATAATAGGAGCAGTTGCAGCAGGAGTGGCACTTGGATTCTTCCTTTTGCCTGGATGGGTGCTCCAATATACCGACCTTATTATTGATATAGGACTTATGCTTCTTTTATTCTTTGTTGGTATAGATATTGGAATGAACCGTTCGGTTTTTGGAAGAATCAGGAGTATGGGAATTAGGATTGCCCTGATACCCGCAATGATAATCGGGGGAAGTATCCTTGGGGCGGCCCTGGCTGGAATGCTTCTGGGCATGCCATTCAACGAAGCGGGGGCGGTCGGTGCAGGTCTTGGGTGGTACACCCTGTCGTCAATCCTGATGGCCAACTATTCCAACGAACTATCAACACTGGCATTTATTGCCAATGTAGTCAGGGAATTGATGGCATTTATAATTATCCCTGTTATAGCAAAAAAGATGGGATTTTTAAGCGCAATAGGTCCTGCGGGAGCCACGGCAATGGACACGGGGCTGCCCATAATATCAAGGGCAACTGATTCGGAAACAGCGATTGTTGCATTTATATCAGGTGCGCTTTGTACCTTCTCGGTGCCAATATTGGTGCCGCTGATATTGAATCTATAGGAATGGGAGGAATGAGATTATGAAAATACGTTATATCACAAAGGCCAGCCTAATAGCTGCAATCTACCTTGTGCTTATACTTATCCAGGCTCTGCCATTCCCGGTTGCAAACCTGACCTATGGTCCCGTGCAGCTGAGAATAGCCGAGGGGCTTACTCTGCTGCCTTTAGTGGAGCCGGCAGCGGTGCCGGGACTGTTTATAGGAGTTCTCTTGGCAAACTTTCTGTTAGCCCCCTATTCAGGATTTGGTCTTGTTGACATAATTGGGGGATCCCTGGTGACACTCTTGGCTGCATACCTTACATCCAAAGCTAAAAACAAGTATGTGGGGATGGTACCGCCTATACTTCTTAACGGAATAATCGTTTCAATATGGGTGTCATACTTTACGAAAATACCATATATCTACGTGGTCCTTGGAATAACAGCGGGACAGTTTGTATCAGTATCGGTATTCGGAAGTTTAATACTATATGTACATGAAAAGGCCTCAAAATACAGGGAATGGTAGAAGGTGTTCGAAATGGGCAGCGTCAACGAGGATTATATTACCAGCTATATAAGGGAAATTATCCCGGAGAGAAAGGATCAGCTTAAGAGGATGGAGGATTATGCGAAGGAGCATAATGTTCCTATAATCGAGCCGGAGGTTGGGCAGCTGATTACTCTTCTTTTAAAGCTCCACAAGCCAAAGGAGATTCTTGAGGTTGGAACTGCAATTGGGTACTCGGCCCTCCTGATGGCTGAAAGCCTCTATGGGGACTGGAGCATAACAACCATGGAAAGAAACCAGGAGATGACAGCTCAGGCGACAAAAAACTTTTCGGAATCACCCCTTGGAGACAGGATAAGGATAATAGAGGGTGATGCACTGGATACCTTCCCACATCTTACAAAGAAATATGACTTTATTTTTCTTGATGCAGCAAAGGGCCAGTATATGGAGTTTCTCCATTATGCAAAAGAGCTCCTAAAGCCTGGAGGACTGATTGTATCTGACAACGTGCTCTACAAGGGAATGGTTGCATCTGATAAATTGGTTGTAAGGAGAAAAAGGACAATAGTAAACAGACTCAGGGAATACCTTGAGTACATAAATAATATGGAGGGCTACACATCAAGTGTGCTTCCCCTGGGAGACGGGGTCGCCCTTACCTACAAGGAGGACCTGATTTGAAGAATTTAGAGCTCCTGGCGCCAGCTGGTGACCTGGAGAAACTTAAAATGGCAATTATATACGGAGCTGATGCAGTGTATCTTGGCGGTGAGGCCTTTGGAATGAGGAAGGCTTCAAAGAACTTCTCTCTGGAGGATATAGAGGAAGGCGTCCGCTTTGCCCACGATAGAGGGAAAAAGGTATATGTAACCTTAAATATCGTTCCTCACGACAAGGATATGGAAGGTATTGGGGAATATGCCCTGGATCTAGAGAAAATTGGAGTGGATGCATTTATAGTATCCGATCCGGGGATGTTCACTGTTATAAAGCGGACCACTCCGGATATGGAGATTCATATTAGCACGCAGGCAAGCGTGACGAACTATGAGACGATTATGTTCTGGTATGGACTTGGTGTAAGAAGGATTGTTCTGGCAAGGGAGCTTTCCATCGAGGAAATCGAAAATATTACTGTAAAGCTGCCCGAGGACCTGGACATAGAGGCATTTGTACACGGAGCAATGTGTATGAGCTACTCAGGGCGCTGCCTGATTTCAAACTATATGACAGGCAGGGATGCAAATATGGGAGACTGTGCCCAGCCCTGCAGATATAAATACCATGTGGTGGAGGAAAAGAGACCTGGAGAGTACTTTCCCATAGAGGAGCACGAGGAGGGAACCTTCCTTTTCAACTCGAAGGACCTTTGCATGATCGAACATCTTCCAGCGGTTATAGATTCTGGTATCAAGAGCCTGAAAATAGAGGGCAGGGTAAAGAGCTCATACTATGTTGCCACTGTAATCAGATCATATAGAATGGCACTTGATGAATACCTTAAGGATCCTGTAAACTTCAAATACAATCCACAGTGGCTGGATGAAATAAAAAAGGTAAGCCACAGGGACTTTACAACGGGATTCTTTTTCAAGAAGCCTGGAGCAGAGGACCACGTCTACACTAACAGCTCCTATATAAGAGGCTATGACTTTGTGGGAATGGTTCTGGACTATGACGGGGAAGCTGGTATTGCCACTGTTGAACAGAGAAACAGGATGTTTGTTGGGGATGAAATTGAATTTTTTGGTCCTGGCAAGGAATATTTTGTTCAAAAAATAGAAAAAATGTGGGATAATGATATGAATGAAATCGATGTTGCACCACACCCGCAGCAGACAATAAGGATAAAGACCGATAGGGAGGTTAAACGATTTGACCTCCTTAGAAAAGGCAAGGAGGAGGAATAAGAGATGGACAGACCCATTCTTATTGGTATAGCAGGAGGAACCGGCTCAGGAAAGTCAACTGTAACCAGCGAAATCTTTAAGGCAATAACAGACAAGAACGTGGCTGTTATTGAACAGGACTCCTATTACAAAGACCAAAGCGAGCTAAGCTATGAACAGAGGGTCCTTACAAACTACGACCATCCCTTTGCCTTTGACAATGTCCTCCTGAAGGAGCATCTTGAAAGGCTCCTAAAGGGCGAGGAAATACGAAAGCCAAGCTATGACTTTGAAAACCACAACAGAAAGAAGGAGACTGAGTCAGTCCAGCCAAGGGATATAATAATCCTTGAGGGCATTCTTATCCTATATGATGAGGAGCTGAGAGATCTTCTGGACATTAAGATATTTGTTGACACAGACTCCGATGTCAGGGTTATTAGAAGGATTCTGAGGGATATCAAGGACAGGGGAAGAACACTTGATTCTGTAATCATGCAGTATATGAATACAGTACGGCCTGCCCACCTGCAGTTTGTTGAACCGTCAAAAAGGTATGCGGATATAATTATCCCGGAGGGCGGCTACAACAAGGTAGCAATAGATATAATAATAACAAAGATAAACGATATACTGAATAAAAAACAATAAAGTTATTTTAGTTTACATAAAACAGCTTGTAAATTTCTAAATTTAGAAATTTACAAGCTGTTTTATTATTTTTTGTAATAAAATTGTTAAGAAAATTACATTAAATATTATATACAGACAAGATACATTGTAGCGATAACGATAAATG
>JBNJCX010000028.1:0-23167 GCA_051744365.1 Bacillota bacterium | reverse complement strand
CTTTGACCAAATTTAGTCTTGCATTATTTATGAAACAGTAGTAAAATATATTTGAACATATGAGCAGATATTCATATGAAGGAGAGATAATCATGGTGAAAAATGATAAATCAGTTGCATTATGTGACTGTACAGTAATACACGAGGAGACAGTAAATAGGGTCATGGAAAGAATGCCAGAAGACGATGTTCTTGAAAGGTCCGCCGACTTCTTCAAGGTTGTTGGAGATAGAACCAGAATCCGAATTCTTCATGCATTGTTCCACTCTGAGATGTGCGTGTGTGACATAGCTGTTCTACTGGATATGAATCAGTCTGCAATATCACATCAATTGAGGGTGCTTAAACAGGCAGGGTTGGTCAAATACAGAAGAGAGGGAAAAATTGTATTTTATTCTCTCGATGATGAGCATGTAATGAATATCCTGGATCAGGGTCTGGTCCATGTAAGCCATAAATAGGACGGAGGCACTATAAATGGAGAAGATAGAATTTTTTCTGGAGGGGATGGACTGAGCTAACTGTGCTTCTAGGATAGAAGCAAGAATTCAGCAACTCCCTGAGGTATCAGCTGCATCATTTAATTTCATAAGCAAGACCCTCAGTGTGCAGCACGAAGGCGATTCTAATGACTTGGAAAAGCAGGTCAAAAAAATAGTACACTTCTTTGAGCCACATGTACAGGTAATGGAAAAAGAAGGTGATCAAGCTTATGACAAAGATGAGGATGAACTCGGACATAGTCATGACCACAGCCATTATGGAGGCAAGGATATGAAGGGCATAATAGTGGGGTCGGTTATTTTTGCAGCTGCCTTGATTCTTCCAATTGATGGAATACCTGAGATATTACTGTTCCTTGCGGCATACTTTCTTATAGGCGGAGAGGTAATTCTTCGTGCAGGGCGTAATCTCACAAGGGGACAGGTATTTGATGAAAATTTTCTTATGACTATAGCGACAATAGGAGCTTTTGCAATCGGAGAATACCCTGAAGGTGTTGCAGTAATGCTTTTTTACCAGGTAGGTGAATACTTCCAGGACCAAGCGGTAAACAGATCAAGAAAATCTATTGCAGATCTGATGGACATAAGACCTGATTACGCAAATCTGGCTAAGGGAGAAGAGACACTGAAGGTAAATCCAATGAAGGTAAGGACTGGGGATAAGATAATTATTCGACCAGGTGAAAAGGTTCCACTTGACGGAATTGTAATGGAAGGAGCATCTTCAATGGATACAGCTGCCTTGACAGGTGAATCGATACCCAGGGATGTTAACGTGGGAGATTCTGTTTTAAGCGGATTTATCAACAAGCAGGGACTATTAAAAGTCAAGGTGGAGAAGGAATACAATGAATCCACAGTATCTAAAATCCTCGAACTTGTTGAAAATGCAGCATCAAAAAAGGCGCCGACGGAAAATTTCATAACCAAGTTTGCCAGGTATTATACACCTGCCGTAGTATTTTTTGCTTTGGGGCTTGCAATAATTCCACCATTGGCAATAGAAGGTGCATTATTTTCTGACTGGATTTACAGGTCGCTGATTTTCCTTGTTGTATCATGTCCATGTGCTCTTGTCATATCAATACCTCTTGGATTCTTTGGCGGGATTGGAGGTGCATCAAGACAAGGGATACTGGTAAAGGGAGGTAACTTTCTGGAAGCCTTGAACTCAATCCATACTGTAGTGTTCGACAAGACGGGAACACTTACAAAGGGTGAGTTTCAGGTTGTGGAAGTGGTATCTACCGGAGAAATGTCCAGTGAAGAGCTTCTTCATCTTGCTGCACTTGGAGAAAGCTATTCTTCACATCCAATCGCTCAATCTGTTGTAAGAGCAAATAAGAAGAAGCTGGAAAAGAGTCTTGTTAAAGACTACAAGGAGCTGGCAGGACTTGGGGTTTGGGTTGAATTTAAAGGCAAAGAACTACTCCTAGGCAATACATCACTGTTTAAGGACAAAGGAATAGTGGTAAAAACAGAGGACAATGGAAAGACAATAATTCATATAGCAGTTGATTTAAAGTACCAGGGATATATTCTTATAGCAGATAAGGTCAAAACCAATGCAAAAGAATCAATCCAAAGACTGAAGGAGCAAGGGGTACAAAGTGTGGTAATGCTAACTGGAGACGGGGAGCAGGTTGCACGTCAGGTTGCAGATGAGCTGGGAATAGACAAGGTCTATTCAAATCTTCTTCCACAGGACAAGGTAACTGCAATTGAGGAATTGTCTTCTAAACTGCCAAAAAATAAGAAACTGGTATTTGTGGGAGATGGAATCAATGATGCCCCTGTGCTTGCAAGGGCCGATATAGGAGTGGCAATGGGGGCTCTTGGGTCTGATGCGGCAATTGAGGCAGCGGACATAGTCCTTATGACAGATGAGCTAACAAAGCTTCCTGTGGCTCTTGACATTGCCTCCTGGACAAAGAAGATTGTATGGCAGAATATTATTTTTGCATTGGGAGTCAAGGGGATTGTGCTGGTCTTGGGAGCAGCAGGCATTGCAACCATGTGGGAGGCAGTGTTTGCAGATGTTGGGGTTGCATTGATCGCAGTGTTGAATGCGATGAGAGTAATGAGATATAAATTGTAAAACACTCTTGACAAAGAAAGAAAAAGAGAATAATATTAAATGAAATACTAAAATTTAATAATTGTAACTTATCAAGAGAAGTGGAGGGAATGGCCCTGTGAAGCTTCGGCAACCTACGCATATGCGCAAGGTGCCAATTCCGTCAGTTTATACTGGGAGATAAGAAGAAAAGGTAATCGCCGCTTCTTATTGAAGTGGTTTTCTTTTTTTTGCTGACGGGTTACAGTTAGGAGGAGGAAGACATGAAAAATTATTCAGTGGAAACACAATGCGTACAGGGAACCTACAAGCCTAAATCAGGTGAGCCACGGGTTCTGCCAATAGTTCAAAGCACCACATATCAGTACTACGATTCAGACGATGTGGCAGATCTATTTGATTTAAAGAGCGCTGAGCATATGTATTCAAGGATCAGCAACCCTACTGTTGCCGAATTTGAGAACAAGATGGCCCTTTTGGAAGGTGGCATAGGAGCGGTTGCTGCTTCTTCGGGTCAGGCTGCCACAACCTTGGCTATTTTGAATATCTGCAGTGCAGGAGATCATATCATTGCTGCGTCGACAATCTACGGCGGAACCTTCAATCTTCTTGGTGTAACACTTAAGAAGCTGGGAATCCAGGTTTCTTTTGTAGACCCTGAAGCTACCTATGAAGAAATTGTGGCAGAGGGCAGGGAAAGTACCAAGGCAGTATTCGGGGAGACCATAGGGAATCCTGGACTAAATATCCTTGATTTTGAGAAGTTCAGCAAGGTGGCAAAATCGCTGGATGTTCCCTTTATAGTTGACAATACACTTGCAACTCCAATTCTGTGCAGACCATTTGAATATGATGTGGATATAATAATCCATTCTGCCACAAAATATACAGACGGGCACGGAACGAGTGTAGGTGGAATTGTAATAGACGGTGGAAGCTTCAACTGGGACAACGGTAAGTTTCCCGAGCTTGTGGAGCCAGACCCCAGCTATCATGGAGTCAGCTATGTAAGGGATTTTGGCGCAGCTGCATATATAACTAAAGCCAGAGTACAACTGATGAGAGATTTCGGGATGACTTTAAGTCCTTTTGCAGCATTTTTGTTCCACAAAGGCTTGGAGACCCTGCATCTGAGAATGGAAAGACATAGTGAAAACGCGCTGGCTCTTGCGAAATTCCTGCAGAATCATCCAGGAGTAGCATGGGTTAATTATCCATATCTGGAAAACCATAAAACCTTCAGCAGCGCAAAAAGATATCTTAAGAGTGGAAGTGGAATCCTGACCTTTGGAATCAAGGGTGGTGCTGAGGCAGGTAAGGAACTGGTCAAGCATCTTGAGCTTACTGCTCTTGTGGTGCACCTTGGAGATCTTAGGACAAGCATACTTCATCCTGCCAGCACTACCCACAGACAGCTTACAGAGGAGCAACAGATTAATGCAGGTGTAAGTCCCGACCTGATCAGGGTATCAGTGGGAATTGAGAATAGGAGGGATATTATAAACGACTTTGACTACGCCATAAATCAGGTAACCAAATGTATTTAAGATAAGGAGGATGACATATGCCTGTGGTAATACCAGGGGATCTCCCCGCATATGATATATTGAAAAAGGAAAAGATATTTGTAATGAAGGATGCAAGAGCCTACGGTCAGGACATCAGACCTCTTGAAGTGTGTATTGTAAACCTGATGCCCAAAAAGATAGAGACTGAGACGCAGCTTATTAGAATGCTGGCGAACACACCTCTTCAGATAAATATCCACCTTGTTCATATGAAATCACATGAATCCAGAAATACCAGACGGGATCACCTTGATAACTTCTATGGTACTTTTGAGGATATTAAGAACAGGAAATTTGATGGAATGATAATAACGGGGGCTCCAGTTGAAAGTCTCCCATACGAGGAGGTTGACTACTGGGATGAGTTGGTCCAGTTGATGGAGTACTCCAAAAGAAACGTATACAGCACAATGCATATTTGCTGGGGTGCCCAGGCAGCTCTGTATTATCATTTTGGTTTGAAGAGAAGTTTTATGGATGATAAGCTCTTTGGAGTATTTGCTCATGATGTGACCCCGATTGGCGGGAGGCTTATGAGAGGATTTGACGATAAATTCTATGCCCCTCACTCAAGACATACTCAGATTTTAAGAGAGGAGTATGATAGGATTCCGGAAATGAGAATTCTCGCTGAATCACAGGAAGCAGGTGTCCACATTTCATCCATAGCTGATAGAAGGCAGATATTTATACAGGGTCATGGAGAATACGACAGGGAGACGCTAAAGAAGGAATATGAAAGAGATCTGGCCAAGGGAATTGAGCAGCTGCCAAAAAACTATTTCTCGGATGATGATCCAAACGGGGAAATCGTAATAAAGTGGAGGGGACATTCCCAGCTTCTTTTTTCAAACTGGTTAAACTACTGTGTATACCAGGAAACCCCATATATTATTGATGAGATGGAACCGATTGTATATTAATACAAAAAAAAGAAAATCCCTGAGCTAAAGCTCAGGGATTAATATTCGCTAATTATAAACTAACGATATTCTCTGCTTGAAGTCCTTTTTGACCTTCTACTACGTCAAACTCTACTTCTTGTCCTTCTTCAAGTGTTTTGAATCCATCTTTTTGAATTTGTGAAAAGTGTGCGAAAACATCTTTTCCGTCTTGTCCTGTAATAAATCCAAACCCTTTTTCTGCGTTAAACCATTTTACTGTACCTTGCATAATGCACCTCCGAAATTTTTTTGTTGAATCTTAGTAAATAACTAACTAATAAAATTTCGTTACAGGTGTACCAGCTGGTACTGCCGCAGGAAATATCTATTGTGTTGCTATTACTCTAAATTCAAGTTCTACTTAAGAATAACACACAAAGAGAAATAATGCAAGGGGTATTTTGCTATATCTATTGAATAAGGATTTTTGTTAAGTTTACGATTAAGCTTTAATCTGATAAACTGTAGGGGAGAGGTTTTTTATGAGAATCATGAATTAAGTGTATATGAGGAGGGGCTATATGAGTATTGGAGAAATAGTAAACCGTTACGGGGAGGAACACTCTCCATACCAGGGAAGTCTTGTCAACCACCTTCCAATGGGTCAGCTTGCATATTTTAAGTTGACAGGGGATTTGAAGGGAACAGAGGAGTTTTCTGAATGGTATGTAAAGAGGGCTACCATAGATCCTGTAAAGAAAGAATACCAGAAAACCGATGACATATGGAAATGCGTTGAAAACAGGGATGGCTATGAAGCATGCCTGGAGCTGGTAAAGGATGAGCTGAATCTGGACAACTGGGAGGAGTACACTTTCAAGATACTGGATAAGCTTAAATTCGGAATGTCCTCAGGCTTGTTCCACACCCTTATAAGGACTGCATATGCCGTGGAAGGACTTCGCGAGGATAAGGAGTATATCCATGAGCTGAGAAGGGCACTTGCGTACTATATAACAGGTTACAAGGGTGCAGGAACCTTTGAGGTATCAATAGAGGGAGACCGGATTATCCATGAAATGGAAAACCTGCTTAATAATCCCAATATAAAGAAACTTTTAGAGGATGAACAGACCATGGGAATGAAATTGAAGGCATTGTATTCAAACCCCATGTATATAAAACTGGGATTCCTGGTGGAAGGAGATCCTGAGGAGAAGATCAGTGCACTTCTTGACCTGCTGGTTCCAGCCTACAGGGACACAGACAGCATAGTTGTGCTTCATTGCATAACGGGGCTTCATGCACTTGTGGTCTTGAAGGACTACTTTGAAGACTATTCCCATGCTCTGGATATTATGACTACATCCATAACATCACATCTGTTGACTGTCGAGGAGCTAAGTGTGTCAGATGAGGAGGTTCCGGTACTGGAAGAATCCTGGCAAGACATTCTTTCCATGGCGTCAAAATCCAGGGATGTCCATACGATTAAGCTTGCATATACTGCCAGTGAAATGGACAGGATGTTCCACAAGCCAGGTTTGAAGACAATTGCAAAGAGAAGGATAGACAGGACAGAATAAGGATCCAAGGAGGAATAATGGCTATAGATTGCAAAATATGTGGCGGGGAAACAAAAGAGTTTCACCATGAAAAATTTGATATGATATTTCATCAGTGTAATAGCTGCAGCTTTATATGGAAGGATTCTTCCCATCATGTCAGCCTTGAAGAAGAATTTAAAATCTATGAGAACCACAACAATTCATTACAAGATGAGAAGTATGTAAAGTATCTTTCAGACTTTGTTGATGCCAGCGTAGTTCCATTTGCCGGAGAGGGCCGTGATGGGTTTGATTTTGGAAGCGGCCCTGAGCCTGTGCTTTCGTTGATCATGGAAAGGGATTACGGGTACCGGATGGATATATATGATAAATTCTACTCAACAGAAAAGTCATACAAGGGCAAAAGCTACGATTTGATTACATCAACCGAGGTGGTTGAACACCTGGATAACCCTCTGGAGTACTTTAGGCTGTTCAAAAGGCTTCTCAAAAAAGATGGCGTTCTGGCAATAATGACCCTTTTCCACCCTGGGGACAAGGAGGAATTTATGGACTGGTTCTATATCAGGGATCCCAGTCATATAGCATTTTTTACCCCAAAGACAATGGAGGTCATAGGGAATCTGGTAGGTCTGGAATTGATCTATTCGAATAATAACAGGTACTCGACCTTCAAGGATTTAAAATAAACAGATGGAAGAAAATCCAGAGTCTGTGAAACCATTGAAAATAGAAGGATGCGACCTTGAAACAACTGTATGGATGGCTCGGTTTACACATTTATATAGGAAATATGTTTTAAATTAACTTGTTGACATGGGAGTGTCAACCTGTTAAACTCATATTGTGAATTAAATATGGCTCATATAGGTCCCATAATACGGTTGGGATGTTTCTAGTCAGTGACCAAGAATTACTGAACTATGAGTGAAAGTGTACCTAGGGTTCCGTGAGATTTTCTCAGCAGGTCCGAGCGGTACAGGTGCCTGAGAGCACCACACCGAAGGGATAAAAGCCCAGGCGGGTAGGTTTCGCTAGACCTGCCCGCCTGGGCTATGTTTTTTTCAACATAAAAAATTTGAGGAGGAAAAATTGTTGGAAAAGTTCTTTATGCTCAAAGAGCACAACACTAACGTCAAGACAGAGATACTTGCGGGTATCACGACATTTATGACAATGGCATACATCCTGGCAGTTAATCCAGGAATACTATCAGCAACAGGTATGGATGCAGGGGGAGTATTCACTGCTACAACAATATCGGCAATAGTGGCCACACTGATAATGGCACTGTATGCCAAGTATCCTTTTGCATTGGCATCAGGGATGGGACTTAACGCATTCTTTGCATTTACAGTCGTGCTTGGACCCATGGGCAAATCCTGGCAGTTTGCACTGACTGCAGTATTGATTGAGGGACTCATTTTTATATTATTATCAGTTTTAAAGGCCAGAGAGGCTATTTTTGACTCAATACCATTGAACCTGAAGCATGCAGTATCAGTTGGAATAGGCTTGTTTATAGCGTTCCTTGGCTTAAGTGGAGCAGGAGTGGTCCAGTCAGGGGAAGGAACTATCGTAACTCTAGGAAATCTTACCTCCGGACCTGCAGCAGTAACAATAATTGGAATAATAATAACCGGTTATCTTCTTTCAAGAAAGGTAAGCGGAGCAATTCTTATAGGAATCATCGCATCAACCATTATTGGAATACCAATGGGAGTTACAATCATCCCTGTAGGTTTCAGCATTATAAGCCTACCTCCTTCAGTAGCGGATGTAGCCTTTAAATTTGTGGGCTTTGAGGAAATATTTACATTGGAGATGTTTGTGGTAGTCTTTACTTTCCTGTTTGTGGATATCTTCGATACAGTTGGAACACTGGCAGGAGTATCATCAAAGGCGGGCATGCTTGATGAAAACGGGAGGCTTCCAAGAGTTGGAAAGGCCCTTATGGCAGATGCCGTGGGTACGATCTTTGGAGCATGTCTTGGAACAAGTACAGTTACAACATATGTGGAAAGTGCAGCGGGAGTGGCAGAGGGTGGAAGAACAGGACTCACAGCTCTTTCAACGGCTGCGATGTTTACAGTAGCTCTATTCTTTGCACCGCTATTTACAATGATTCCTACGGCGGCGACCGCACCGGCACTTGTTATCGTAGGACTGTTTATGATGTCACCTATTACAAAAATGGATTTTGTTGACTTCACTGAGTCAATTCCGGCATTCCTTACAATCGTAATGATGCCATTTGCATACAGCATTGCAGATGGTATCGTATTCGGAATGGTATCCTATGTTGTCCTTAAGCTTCTAACAGGTCGCACAAAGGAAGTTTCAAAGGTAATGTGGTTTCTTGCAGTATTGTTCGTATTGAAATTTGTGTTTATATAGGAGGGGTTTTTATGGAATTCGTGTACAAAGGCAAGACCAAGGATGTATATAAGCTTAAGGATGGAAACTATCTATTGAAATTCAAGGATGATGTAACAGGAGAGAATGGGGTTTTTGACCCAGGTTCAAATACAGTAGGATTAAGCATCGAAGGAGCAGGAAAAGCAGGCTTAAGACTAACAACCTTCTTCTTCAAAATGATGAATGAGAAGGGAATCTCAACACACTTTGTGGATTCAGATATAGAAAACAACACCATGACAGTACTTCCTGCAAGCCTTTTTGGAAAGGGCGTGGAGGTAATCTGCAGATACAGGGCAGTGGGAAGCTTCCTGAAAAGATATGGCATGTATGTTGAGGAAGGGCAGAAGCTGGATGCATATGTTGAGGTAACTTTGAAGGACGACGAGAGGAACGATCCGCTAATTACTGATGAGGCCCTGGAAATGCTGGGGATAATGACAAAAGAAGAGTACAGGGTACTTGTTGAACTGACAAAAGAAATAGGAGCAGTTGTAAAAGAAGAGCTGGACAAAAAAGGCCTTGAGCTGTACGATATAAAATTTGAGTTCGGCAGAGTAGGCGAAGACAATCATATTGCGCTGATTGATGAGATATCAGGAGGAAATATGAGAGCTTTCAAGGGAGACGAATACATTGAGCCCCTTAAGCTGGAAGAGATTATGCTGAATGACTAAACTCATATATGTCCTCTGATAGGGTGAGGACGTTTCTACCAATGACCGTAAATCATTGTCTATGAGAAAGTGTACCTAGGGTTCCGTGAGATATTCTCAGCTGGTCCGAGCGGTACAGGTGCCAGGTGGCATCACACCGAAGGGAGAAAAACCCAGACGGGTAGGTTTCTGATGACCTGCCTGTCTGGGTTTTATTGTTTGGTTTTGGTATAATAATGTTATTGAAAGATATAAAGATATATAAGGAGGTTCAAGATGAAGGTTAGTGTAATAATGGGAAGCATATCAGATAAGCCAGTTGGAGATAAGGTGATAAAGGTACTTGAGGATTTTGGGGTGGAGCATGAGCTTAGAGTCATTTCAGCCCACAGGACGCCATATGTCGCAAAAGAATTCGCTGAGAAGGCAGAGGAGAATGGCACAGAGGTGATAGTAGCAATTGCGGGGAAGGCAGCTCATCTGGCAGGAGTACTTGCCGGGCTTTTATCACTTCCTGTTATTGGAATACCTGCCAAGTCATCAACAATGGATGGGTTGGATTCACTTCTATCAGTTGTTCAGATGCCAAAGGGAGTGCCTGTTGCAACAGTTGCAATCGATGGAGGAGAGAATGGGGGACTGCTTGCAGTACAGATTCTTTCAGTGAAGTATCCGGAACTGAGAAAGGCATTCAAGGAATACAAGGTGAAGATGGCTCAGGATACCATTGCTGCAGATGAGCAGCTTAATAGCTAATAGGGGGTTAATTAATGAGTGGTGTAATTGGAGTATTCAGCAGCACGAATGAACACGTATCTCCAAGGGTTTACTACGGACTATATGCAATTCAGCACAGAGGTCAGATCAGTGCGGGAATTGCAGTTAATAATAACGGATTTGTGGACTATGTCAAGGAATTGGGATTGGTCAATGAAGTTTTTGACAATGAGACAATAGCTAGACTTAGGGGTAATATTTCAATTGGCCATGTGAGATACGCAGCACATTTTGAGGCAAAGAACAAAGCAAATGCCCAGCCACTTGTGGTTGGCTACAGAAAAGGTGCTTTGGCGATAAGTCTTGACGGAAGCATAGTAAACTTCATGAAACTTAGAGAGGATATGGAAGATACAGGGGCCATATTCCAGACTGACCTGGATACAGAGGTTATTGCAGCACTTATAGCAAGGTACCATAAAAATGACTTCAATGAGGCCGTCGTAGATGCGCTCCAAGACGTCAAGGGTTCATATGCCATGATTGCAATGACCAATGATAGAATTGTGGCAGCAAGGGACCCCCATGGTCTAAAGCCTCTTTCAATAGGAAAGGTCGGGAATGACTATATAGTGGCATCCGAGACAGTTGCCTTTGACACCATCGGCGCAGAGCTTGTAAGGGATGTGGAGCCAGGTGAAATCGTTATGATAGACAAGGACGGTCTTACCACAATCCACAGGAGTCCTGAAAAAAGAAGCCTATGTATATTTGAGCTAGTTTACCTTGCAAGGCCTGACAGCATAATAGATAACAAGAGTGTTTATATTTCAAGGGCTGAAGCAGGACGACAACTCTACAGGGAATTCCCTACAGAAGCGGACATAGTCATAGGGGCACCTGACTCAGGGATAGTGGCTGCAATAGGCTATGCAGAAGAATCACATATTCCATATACGGAGGGAATAATCAAGAATAGATACGTGGGCAGAACATTTATTGAGCCTACACAGGAAATCCGCGAGGAGGGTGTGAGAATCAAGCTTAATGCTCTGAGGGAGAATATAAAAGGAAAGAGTCTTGTCCTTGTGGATGACTCCATAGTAAGGGGAACGACCATAAAAAGAACCGTCGAAATGCTCAGGGATGCCGGAGCAGCGGAAATACACGTAAGGATTGCATCACCTCCTGTTACACATAGCTGTTACCTGGGAGTTGACACTCCCTCAGAGGAGAATCTTATTGCAAGCTATATGGATGTGGAGGAGATCAGGAAGGAAATAGGAGCTGACTCACTGTATTTTATATCACTTGAAGGCCTTGTAAAGGCAGCGGGAGAAGAGAATGGATTCTGTAGGGGATGTTTCACCGGCAATTATCCCGTGGAAAAGGATGCTTAGAAATATTTAGGGGGGACTGGAATGCCTTTGACATATAAGGATTCAGGAGTAGATAAGGAAGCTGGCTACAAGGAAGTCCAGATGATAAAGAGCTTTATAAAAAAGACACATATACCTGGGGTGTTATCGGATCTGGGAGGTTTTTCAGGTATGTTCCAGCTGGATATAACCAATATGAAGGAGCCGGTTCTCGTATCCGGGACTGATGGAGTAGGAACAAAGCTGAAAATTGCATTTTTAATGGACAAGCACGATACAATAGGTGAGGATTGTGTGGCAATGTGTTCAAATGACATACTTTGTCAAGGGGCAAAGCCATTGTTTTTCCTGGACTATATAGCAACAGGAAAGCTTTTGCCTGAAAAGATGGCAAGCATAGTTGAGGGCGTTGCCAACGGCTGCGTGGAGGCAGGCTGTGCCCTTGTTGGAGGAGAAACTGCAGAGATGCCGGGATTCTACGGAGAAGGCGAGTACGATGTTGCCGGATTCGTCGTAGGTGCAGTTGATAAAAGCAGGATTATTACTGGAGAAAATATCCGTGCAGGTGATGTTATTCTTGGTCTCCCATCAAGCGGTCTGCACAGCAACGGTTTTTCCCTTGTAAGAAAGATTGTTTTCGAGAAAATGGGATACAGTGTGGACACCTACATTGAAGAGCTTGGTAGAACAATCGGCGAAGAGCTGCTTGTTCCCACAAGAATCTACAGCAAACAGGTTCTTCCACTAATAGAGAACTTCCATATCAAGGGGATGAGTCACATTACCGGCGGGGGATTCTATGAGAATATTCCAAGGATGCTGCCTGAAGGAAAGAGGGCTAAGGTCGATCCAGAGGTAGTAAAGACACCAGAGATTTTCAATCAGCTCCAAAAGTGGGGAAACGTCTCAACTGAAGAAATGTATGGCACATTCAATATGGGAGTAGGAATGGTAATTGTAGCGGATCCGGAGGAAGCAGATAGAATAGCCCATTACCTGGTGGATAAGGATGAAGAATTCTACGTCCTCGGCGAGGTAATTGAAGGTGAAAAGGGTGTAGAACTATGCATAAAAAAAGGATAGGAGTCCTTGTGTCGGGAGGAGGTACAAATCTCCAGGCAATTATGGATGCATGTGAAAAAGGAGAAATCTTGGGAGAAGTGGCAATTGTAATCTCCAACAAGGAAGGGGCCTATGCCCTGGAAAGGGCGAAAAAGAAGGGAATCCGAAGTGAGTATGTGAGTCCTTCAGGTCTTACAGGAGTTGAATACGACAGGGAGCTTGTGAGACTTCTTAGGGAGGAGAATGTCCAGCTTGTTGTACTTGCAGGCTACTTGCGGGTTCTTTCGCCGGAATTCATCCAGGAGTTCAGAAACAGGATAGTGAATATACACCCATCCCTTATACCGGAATTCTGCGGAAAGGGCTTTTATGGCGAAAGAGTACACAAAGCCGTGCTCCAGGCTGGCAGGAAGAAGTCAGGAGCCACTGTACATCTTGTGGATGAGGGAACTGACACAGGTCCCATCCTTCTCCAGGAAGCTGTGCCTGTTCACCAAGACGACACAGTGGAGACGTTGCAGAAGAGGATTCTGGAGGTTGAACACAGACTACTGGTAAAGGCCGTTGCTGACCTTTGCAGTGTGGGTATGAAATAAATACAATGGAGGTAGCGATGAAACGTGCATTGATTAGCGTTTATGATAAAACCGGAATTGTACAGTTTGCAGAGGAGCTGGTTTCAATGGGCTGGGAGATAATCTCTACAGGAGGAACCCACAAGCTTCTCTCCGATAATGGAATCAAGGTAAAGGAAGTGGATGAAATAACAAAGTTTCCAGAAATTCTGGATGGAAGGGTAAAGACATTGAATCCTCGAATATATGGAGGAATCCTATTCAGAAGGGACAAGGAGGAGCACAGGAGAGTTATTGAGGATATGGGAATTTTCCCCATCCATATGGTTGTTAATAATCTGTATCCCTTTGAGGACACTGTAAAGAAAGTGGGAGCGTCCATGGAGGAGATAATTGAGAATATAGACATCGGTGGGCCTTCAATGATAAGGGCTGCAGCCAAGAATTTTCAGGATGTAACAGTTGTGGTTGACCCGTCAGACTATAACCAGGTCCTTTTGGAGCTTAGGCAGAAGGGCGAAACAAAGCCTGAAACAAGGCTTGAGCTGGCAAGAAAGGTCTTCAGCTACACGGCGTATTACGATGCGTTGATTTCCCAGTATTTCAACGACCTGTGCCAGGAAACATTCCCGGAGTATCTGACTCTTCCCTACAGGAAAAGAGGCCAGCTCAGGTATGGTGAAAACCCTCATCAGAAGGCGGCCTTCTATGCAGACTACAATCAAATAGAAGGAACCATATCAGGAGCAAAGCAGCTGCACGGTAAAGGGCTGTCTTACAATAATATAAACGATTCAAACGGGGCGATCTCAATAATCAAGGAATTCCAGGAGCCTGCTGCAGTTGCGGTTAAGCATGGAAATCCCTGTGGCGCTGGAGTCGGTAGGGATATTGTGGAGGCCTTCCAAAAGGCATATGATTCTGATAGCGAGTCCATATTCGGAGGAATTGTTGCCCTTAACAGAGAGGTATCACCAGAGTTGGCTGAAAGACTTTCGAAGATATTCCTTGAGATAATAATTGCACCTGCTTTTTCGGAGAAGGCTCTGGAAGTACTTATGGCGAAGAAGAATGTGAGACTTCTCCAGATTCCTGAGATGACAGATGCAATTTATACCAAGCCAGTGGCAAAGCAGGTCGAAGGAGGAATGCTTCTTCAGGAAAGGAATCTATCATTGCTTCAGGAGGATATGGAAATCGTCACGGAAAGATTTCCCGAGGAAGAGGAGCTTGATGATTTGGAGTTTGCATGGAAGATTGCAAAGCATATTTCATCCAATGGAGTTGTAATAGCAAAGGACGGAGCCACGATTGGAATAGGTCTGGGAGAGGTAAACAGATTCTGGGCAGTACAGAAGGCAGTTGAAAGAGCAGGAAAGAAGGCTGACGGAGCTGTGCTTGCATCAGATGGATTCTTCCCATTCAAGGACTCGGTTGAAGCTATTGCCCAGGCGGGAATCAGGGCTGTGATTCAGCCAGGAGGATCTGTAAGAGACTCTGAGGTTACAAAGGAAGCAGATGCCAACGGTATGGCCATGGTATTTACAGGTATGAGACATTTCAGACACTAGGAGGTATTGTATGAAGGTATTGGTAATAGGAAGCGGTGGAAGAGAGCATGCCCTTTGCTGGAAGCTGTCACAATCTGAGAAGGTGCAGGAGATCTATTGTGCTCCCGGCAACGGCGGAACATCACTTGTGGCTACAAATGTATCCATTCAGCCAAATGATCTGGGAAGATTACTGGAATTTTCAAAGGCAAATGAAATAGATCTTGTCGTAGTAGGCCCTGAGGAGCCCCTTGTACTTGGAATTGCAGACCTTTTTGAGAATGAGGGGATCAACATTTTCGGACCGGATGCTATCAGTGCAAGGCTGGAGGGAAGCAAGGACTTCGCCAAGGAGTTTATGGTAAGACATAATATTCCCACAGCAAAATACCAGAGCTTTAAAAATTACAAGGCTGCAGTGGAAGGCTTGAAGGAGTTCTCATATCCACTTGTTATAAAGGCTGACGGCCTGTGCCTTGGAAAGGGAGTAATAATCTGTGAGAACGAAGAGATGGCGATACAGACACTAAAGGAAGTACTCCTTGATAAAATATTCGGAGACGAGGGCCAGAAGGTTATAATAGAGGAATTCCTGGAAGGAACCGAGGCTTCACTCCTGTGCTTTGTCTCTCACAACAAGCTGTTCCCCATGGAAAGCGCCAAGGATTACAAGCAGATATTCGAGGACGACAAGGGACCTAATACTGGTGGTGTAGGCTGCTATTCTCCTAGCCCGCTTTTTACACGGGACTTCAACAACAAAATTAGGGAAGAGGTTCTTGAAAAGGTGGAGCGAGGATTGTACCAGGACGGACATGACTTCACGGGGATACTTTTTATAGGATTTATGATTTCCGATAGCCATCCCAAGGTGCTTGAATTCAACGTGAGGTTTGGCGACCCTGAGACGGAGGTTTTGCTTCCCAGACTCCAGACCGATCTGTTGGATATATTTTTTCATGCAATAGTGGGAGACCTTAAGCAGGAGCAAATAAAATGGTCGGATAAGGCCTGTATTACAGTTGTTCTTACATCAGGGGGATATCCTGGGTACTACAAGAAGGGTCACAGAATATATGGATTGCCCTATGAAAACGACGATGTGATAGTATTTCATAATGGCACCAAGAGGGCGAATGACCACTTCCTGACCAATGGGGGAAGGGTTTTGTCAGTAACCTCATTTGGGACTATGGAGAAGGCCAGGAAGCGGGTTTATGACGCTATTGAGGAAATCTCATTTAAGGACATGGGATATAGAAGAGATATAGGAGTATTAAAGTAATAAGTAAATTATTTAACAATTTCAAATGTTTAAAAAATTGCTCATATCTGTTATAATATTAAATAGTATGAGCTTTTCTGTTCCAATAGTTTAGAATTCAACTATATTTTATATACCTGATTGGGCATATAAAATATGTTGAGCATAAAAAATCGAGGAGGAATTAATTTGAAAACAGATGTTCAGATAGCACAGGAAGCGAAGATGATCCCAATAAAGGATGTAGCGGCAAACTTAGGCATCGTAGAAGACGACATAGTTAATTATGGCAAGTATAAAGCAAAGGTATCATTGGAAGTATTTGAGAGATTAAAAGACAAACCAGATGGAAAACTTGTTCTTGTTACTGCAATCACCCCGACACCTGCTGGAGAAGGAAAAACCACTACGAATATCGGTCTTTCCATGGGACTCAATAAAATAGGCAAGAAAGCGATAACTACTTTGAGAGAGCCATCTCTTGGACCTAGCTTTGGAGTAAAAGGCGGAGCAGCGGGCGGAGGACTTGCACAGGTGGTGCCTATGGAGGATATAAACCTTCACTTTACAGGAGATTTCCATGCAATAACTACTGCAAACAATCTTATCTCAGCACTTCTTGATAACCACATTCACCAAGGAAACAAGCTTGGAATAGATCCAAGAAGAATTGTATGGAAAAGAGTTATGGATATGAACGACAGAGCTTTGAGAAAGGTTGTTGTAGGACTTGGTGGAAAGCCTAATGGTATGCCAAGGGAAGATGGCTTTGATATATCAGTTGCATCTGAGATAATGGCAATCTTTTGTCTGGCAGAGAACCTTGAGGACCTTAAAAAGAGAGTCGGAGATGTTATCGTAGCATACAAATTCGATGGTAGTCCTGTACTTGCAAGAGACCTTAATGCACAGGGTGCAGTAGCTCTTCTTATGAGGGATGCAATTGCTCCCAACCTCGTACAGACTCTTGAGAATACGCCTGCATTGATCCACGGTGGACCTTTTGCAAATATTGCACACGGATGTAACTCAATGCTTGCAACCAAGCTAGGACTTAAGCTTGCAGACTATACAGTAACAGAAGCAGGATTTGGTGCTGACCTTGGCGCTGAGAAGTTCTTTGACATCAAGGCAAGATTTGGTAACCTTAAGCCGGATGCAGCAGTTATAGTTGCCTCTGTAAGAGCTCTTAAGCATCACGGGGGAGCCAAGAAGGACGAGCTTGGAACTGAAAATCTTGATCAGCTTGCAAAGGGGTTTGAAAACCTTGAGAAGCACATTGAGAACATCAAGAAGTTTGGTGTTCCAGCTGTCGTGGCAGTTAACCCATTCCCCACCGATACTCAGGCAGAGCTTGACTTTGTATTGAACAAATGTGAAGAGCTTGGAGCAACAGCGGTACTTTCAGAGGTATGGGCAAAGGGTGGCGAAGGTGGAGCTGAACTTGCCAGGAAGGTAGTGGAAGTTGTTGAAAAGGGCGAAGCAAACTTCAAGCCACTATATGATGTAAATGCTCCAATCATAGAAAAGATAGAGACGATTGCAAGGGAAATCTATGGAGCAGAAGGTGTTGAATTTACTAAGGGATGTCTGAAGCAGATTGCAAATATTGAGAAGCTTGGCGATGACAAAATGCCTATCTGTATGGCAAAGACCCAGTACTCGTTGTCAGATGACCCGACATTGTTTGGAAGACCTACAGGATTTAAGATAACAGTCAAAGACATCAAGATATCAAGGGGAGCAGGATTCCTTGTGGCACTGACTGGAGATATCATGACGATGCCTGGACTTCCAAAGGTTCCTTCAGCCGATAACATAGACATTCTTGAGTCAGGTGAAATAGTAGGATTATTCTAGATAAAAAACTTGCTGGGTGAAAATCCCAGCTTTTTGTTTACATATTGACTTTTATACGGTAAAATATTAGTTAATTAAATCAAAGATAGGAGAGGATAAAATGGTCTATAATTCTAAGATCAAGAGCAAGCAGGCAGATAGCTTGTTTGAGGCGATTCTACAGCTGGAGACAATGGATGAATGCTATCGCTTTTTTGAAGATATCTGCACAATAAAGGAAGTTCAGGCAATTGCACAGCGCCTTGAGGTTGCCAAGCTCTTGAAGGCCAACAAGACCTACAATGAGATCGAAGAGGAGACAGGTGCTTCCACAGCTACGATAAGTCGTATCAACAGGTCTTTGAATTACGGAGCTGACGGATACAAGCTTGTTTTCGAAAAGCTTGGATTAATTGAAAAGGAATAATAAAAAAGGGATTTCTCCATTGAGAAATCCTTTTCCTGATTTTACTGAGGGATAAAGCCGTCGAATATAAGAATATCAAAAAAATCTTTGTTTTTCAAAAGCTCCTGCTGTGATTTCATGGTATATGCCACAGTAGTTATTCCAAACATCTTTTTATTTAGCAGAAAAGAGATATTATGCCTGAATAAGTGATTATAGGCTATAAAATCCGGTTTTACGAGAAAATTAAAAAGCAGGTACTGAAGTGAAAGATTCATAAGGAAACCTTTTTTGCCTTCTTTGAAGTGATTTGTTGAAAGCTGACCCCTGATTACAGAGGGTCTGTTTTTTTTGTACCACAGCATGGGCATCGGGTTGAAGGATTCAACCATGTAGTCACCTTGATACTCGTCAAGGAAAGGTGCAGAAATATCACAGATTGCAGTATCGGCTCCATCGTCCAACTTTAGCTCAACTATGACGGGTACCCTTCCATTGATTGCCTCTAGAACCTCCTGTAGTGTAGGTATTATGTCTTTGGATTCAAACAGGGTGATTTTTCTTAGATCATGGAAGTACAACTCTGATATATCCTTGTCCAGCCCAGAAACCCGCTTCAAATTGCTATCGTGTAGCACAACGGGAATTTTATCCTTAGTAAGCCTGACATCGAATTCTACTCCGTAATTTTCATCCACTGCATGGTTGATAGCTTTCAATGAATTTTCAGGTGAATCTGATTTATTGTCGAACAATCCCCTGTGGGCATAGTATCTTCCAAGGAAGGGATCTATATTTTTTCTGCCTGGACTTGCCGGCTTAATAGCATACAGGTATAGGGCAAGCAGTCCTCCGAGTATAGCAATAAACATAAGCTCCTCCTTTAGTCGTCAACATCAAAGTGGTCCAGCGTACTGACCTTGTTCGGTGGCCTGGAGTCACCGTGCTTAACCATCAGCATGGTTCCCAGAGATGCAAGTGAAAACAGCACTGAATAGGGAAACAGGGTTCTGTAGCCTACATTCTCCAGGAAGAAGCCAGATAAAATAGGAGTAAAAATCTGGGCGGACATGGAAAAGGTATAATAAAGACCTGTGTATTTTCCCACGTCTGAGCTTTTGCTCATCTCAACAACCATAGGGTAGGAGTTTACACTTATTGCAGCCCATCCGATTCCCGTAAGTGCAAAAACACCATTTATTGCAGGAGAATACTCTATAAAAAGCCAGCCCATAAAATAGGATGAGCTCATAAGTATTATCCCAAAGATTATGGTCTTTTTCCGACCGAGTTTACTGGCGATTATTCCAATTGGTATATAGCTTAGTATGGCTGCTCCTGTTGCTACTAGAAGAGCATTTGCAAAGCTTCCTCCCTGGAGTCCCCAGACCCTTCCGGCATATCTGGAAAAAGCTGTTGTAACTGCGTTATATGCGGTGAACCAGAGAAAGATAGACGCCAGGATAAAATAGAGACTCCTCTTTATCTCCGGAGGCATATCGGCATCCCCGCCTCCATTTGCCTCCTCATCCTCCCTGTCCTGGGAAATATTGAATTCCTTCATCTGCTCAGCCAGCTTTTTTTCCTTTATGGTGGAAACAAGAACCACAACAGATACTATCATAAGGATTGCTATCACAAGAAATACTGGTAAATAGCTGGGGTTTGGGGTATCGGGTACAAGAACTGAAATTACGCCAAGGGTAAAAATCGCACCCACTGCACCCATAAGGTTAATTATTGCATTGGCCTTGCTTCTCAGGGGCTTGGGCGTGAGATCCGGCATCAGGGCCACGGCCGGTGACCTGTATGTACTCATTGCCAGAAGAACAGCTCCAAGGGAAATGAAGAATAGAGGGAAGCTTCCAATATTGTTGGATATGGGAATCAGCAGCATAAACGAAACTGCCGTTATTGTCCCCAGTACAATAAATGGAGTTCTTTTCCCAAGTCTCGTGTTTACCCTGTCGGAAAATGCTCCGAATATTGGCAGCAGGAAAAGCGCCAGGAGGTTGTCCATGGCCATTATTGTACCTGTGAATGTTTCTTTTATTTGGAAGGTGTTTTGGAGAATTAGCGGGATGATATTGTCATAAAGCTGCCAGAATGCTGATATTGAAAGAAATGCCAGCCCTATAAATATTGTTCTCTTGTGATCCAGTTTCAAGATAGCACCTCCAAATGTCTGTATATATATGAGATTATAACATAATAACTGGATTAAGTATTATAACTAAATGATTAAAAATCTATAATGTATTGCCTGAAGGAGCAAAAGAGTATATAATTAATAGTGTTAATAGTTAATAGTATTAATAAATGGAGGTATATATGGAAAATTTCATACTTAAAAACCAACTTATCGAGGCTCTGGGGAAGGTCTACTATATGGAGGCATTTTCTCAGCTTGTGGAATTTCTGCAAGGAGAGCTTTATGTGCTCTATTACCTGGGCACCAGGGAGGAGGAAGAAACCAGCCCCTCACAGATTAGCGGGAATCTACATATGTCAAGACCTAGAACTACAGCAACCCTCGCATCCCTAAGGAAAAAGGGATTTGTGGTCACAAGGGCCAACGAAGAGGACAGAAGACGTGTAGATGTTATGATAACAAAAAAGGGCATGGATTATATGAATGGAAAGAAAAATGCAGTAAATGAGAAACTGGACATTTTCATTCAGGAAATAGGTCAGGAGGATACCCTTGACCTGATCAGGATCATTGACAAGGCCGCAGGACTTATGGAAGATGAGGGGAGTATCTGATGAAGGATTTTGTAGTACTGGAAAATGTAACTAAATTTTATTATATGGGTAACCACAGAATTGCAGCTGCAAATGATATCAGCTTTTCCATAGATAAAGGCGAATTCTGTGTTATTGTAGGGCCCTCCGGTGCGGGAAAGACAACCGTACTGAATATACTGGGAGGAATGGACTCATGTGATGGAGGAACGATAATTCTTGATGGCCTGGTTGTAAGCAACCTTAATGAAAGGCAGCTTACAGAATACAGAAGGTATGACGTGGGATTTGTATTCCAGTTCTATAACCTGGTCCAGAATCTTACAGCACTTGAGAATGTAGAGCTTGCATCACAGATATGCAAAGATCCCCTTGACCCTTCAACCGTCTTGTTTCAGGTGGGTCTGGGAGAAAGAATGGATAACTTTCCTGCACAGCTTTCAGGTGGAGAGCAGCAGAGAGTATCCATAGCCAGGGCTTTGGCAAAGAACCCCAAGATACTTCTCTGCGACGAACCCACAGGGGCTCTTGATTACGAGACGGGGAAAAATATTCTAAAGCTGCTTCAGGATAGCTGCAGGCAGTTTGGAAAAACTGTAATTCTTATTACTCACAATCAGGCAATAGCCCAGATGGCAGACAGGATAATTCACCTTAAAAACGGAAAAGTATCGGAGATAAGCACAAACCCATCACCGATACCCATTGAAAGGATTGAATGGTAGTGAAAAACGCCTATGGAAAGATAATATCCAGGGAGTTCATAAAGAGCTTCGGACGTTTCGCAGCCATTTTCGGCATTGTAGCCCTTGGTGTGGGATTTCTTTCAGGACTTCTTGTAACCACCCCGGATATGCATAATTCAGTTGATGAATACTACGACAGAAACAATATGGCCGATGTTTTTATAAAAGGAACAATGGGAATAACAGAGGCGGACCTCAATACAGTTTCCAGTATGGATGAGGTCCTTCAAGTCATGCCTGCATATGTCATGGATATGATCGTGGATACATCAGAAAATGGAACCCTAGTCACGAAAATTTACGGACTTCCGTTAATAGAAGATAAGGCGAATATAAACAAACTTGTGCTTCTCCAGGGAAGGATGCCTGAAAAATCGAATGAAGTTCTGGTTGAAAGAAGTGGGCCATACCTTTCAGATATATCAGTAGGATCCACAATCACAATATCTCCTGCAAATGAAGATTATGAGGATATTGAGGATTATTTTAGCGTGCTTTCCTACGAAGTGGTAGGAGTTGTGGGAAACACCTTCCACTTTTCCATGGAGCGGGAAATGACTAATGTTGGTAGCGGAAGACTTGGAGCAATTATTTACATAGATCAGTCCGGATATGCCCTCCAGACCTGGACGGACCTGTATATAACAGCAGAGGGAGCTTTGGAAATGGACTCATTTTCAAAGCAATACGATATATATATTGGGAGAATTGTTGCGGAGCTTGAGGAGCTTGCTGAAATAAGGTCGGAGATACGCTACGAGGAAATCCGCAATGAAGCTGAAAGTGAGCTTGCCGATGGCTGGGAGGAATATTACGACGGCAAGGCTGAAGCAGACCAGGAGCTGAAAGATGCCTGGGAGGAAATCCTTGATGGAAGGAGGGAGCTTGCTGATGCCCTTGTTGAGCTTCAGGACGGGGAAAAGAAGCTTGCTGATGCGAGAATAACCCTGAGGGATGAAGTGGCAGATGCCCAGAAGGAAATTGCAGAAGGGGAGCAAGAGCTTGCCGATGCCCTAATTGAGCTACAGGATGCTGAAAAGGAATTAGCTGATGCATATATTGAGCTACAGGATGGAGAAAAGGAGTACTATGAGGGATATCTTGAATTCCTGGATGGAAAGAAGGAATACGAGGAAGGCCTCCAGAAATACTTGGATGGAGAAGAGGATTACCAGGATGGTCTGGAAAAGATTGAGGATGGGAAAAG
>JBNJCX010000027.1:0-23563 GCA_051744365.1 Bacillota bacterium | reverse complement strand
TGCTTCCAACAACATAGCCAATTCTCCACCCTGTCATCGCATAGGTTTTGGACAGACTGTTTATTATCATGACATTCTCCCTGATTCTTGGAAACTCTAAGAGACTGTGATGCTCTAATCCATCGTAAATAATTTCCTCATACACCTCGTCAGATATTACGAACAAGTCATGCTTTTTCACAACCTCGGCAATTTCAGCCAGTTCATCCCATGACAATACAGAACCCAATGGATTGCTGGGTGAATTTAGAATCAATACCTTTGTATTTTCAGTTATGGCGTTTTCTATATCCTTGGCCTGAATATTAAAGTTGTTCTCTTCGAAAACAGGGACTTTTACTGCATTAACTCCAAATATCACAGTTTGTCCAACATAATTGGGGTACCCCGGATCCGGAATCAAAACCTCGTCTCCAGGATTGACAGTGGACAGCAATGCCAGAAATATTGCCTCCATCCCTCCGAAGGTGATCATAACATTTTCTGGCGTGAACCCACCTTTGACGAATCTATTATATTTTTCAGCAATAGCTTTCCTTAGCTGGGGAAAGCCCGCATTGGAAACATAGTGTGTATTGTTTAAATCCAATGATTTTTTCGCAGCATTCTTGATGTTTTCAGGGGTATTGAAGGCTGGTTCTCCTACGGTAAGATTGATGACGTTATTATAACTGTTTGCAAGTTCGAACATTTTTCTGATTCCGGAAGCCGGGTAAGTTTTTGCTACCATTGATAGTTCCTTCAAGAAAATTCCTCCTTTTTTCCCAAGTATTATAAAATCTTGCTACATCGGGCTCCAAGCCAGTAAATTGGCACATAATACAAGCTGTCTTGTCTTTATGCATATGCATAAAACCTTCGAAATTAAATATACCCAACAACCACCAGGACTAAGCTTAAAGGTAAACCTGATCTAAAATCCCCATAAATAGTGCCAAGGCGTTTCAACCAGGTGGAAGATATGCTTACAATGACTAGATATGGGTGACATTTACCACCGAGTTATAGTATAATGTAATTTGGCTAAGTATGAATTTGACAAACAAATCCAAAACATGTGAGGAGTGTTTATATGAAATTTAAAAAAACAATGGTTACACTGGGAGTCGCTGGTTTGTTGCTGGGATCAACTGTGGTGTTTTCAGAGCCTGGAAGCGAATCGGACCCAATAGTCTCTCTGAGTTACTTGAATATTAAGCTGGAGGAGATAAAGGATTACATAGATGAGAAGATAAGCGACAGACCTGAGGAAAGTCAGCCTGGAGACAGTCTGGTTGTGGTTGAGCTTCAAAGCGGACAGATTCTCCATGGAGAGGCAGGAACTGAGATTATAAAAAGAAGTGGTGAAGCAGTTGCAATAGCCTCGAGTCTTGGAGGGCTTTCCGACGTTACATCAGGAGCGGATATTGCAGATGGAGGCAAGGTACCTGATAATCATCTGCTGATAGTACCCAGAAGTGACGGAAGAGGAATTTTTGTTACCAAGGACAAGACATTTGTCATGGTCCGTGGAGAATATAATATTAAATAGGTCGGTCCAAGACTGATTTTGGAGGTAGTTTATGAAAAACAAGAACATAACAATAATAGGTTTGGGGTATATTGGTCTGCCAACTGCAGCAGTTATGGCGAGGGCAGGAATGAGGGTAATGGGATATGACCTTAACAAGAGGGTTATAGATGCCTTGAACAGAGGAGAAATAATAATTGAGGAACCAGGTCTGTCCGAGCTTGTCAACCAGATGGTAAATGAAGGTCGGCTAAAGGGAATCTCTACACTGGAGGAATCCGACGTATTTATTATAGCGGTTCCTACACCCATAACAGAGGACAAAAAAGCTGATATGAGCTATGTCAAGGGTGCCGCAGAGTCAATTGCACCACACCTTAAGCTTGGGGACATGGTTGTATTGGAATCCACATCACCTCCCGGTGCAACTGAGGACATAGTAGTTCCCGCACTGTCAAAGTCCGGCCTCCGCATAGGTGAAGAGGTATTTGTTGCCCATTCACCGGAAAGGGTTCTTCCCGGAAGAATTATACAGGAACTTGTTGAAAACGACAGGATAATAGGTGGAATAAATGCGGAATCAACTGAGCTTGTAAGGGAATTGTACAAAACCTTTGTCCAAGGGAATATTTATACCACTGATTCAAAAACTGCCGAGATGTGCAAGCTGATGGAGAACACCTTCAGGGATGTAAATATCGCCCTGGCCAATGAGCTGGCTATTCTTGCCGAAAACATGGGAATAAACGCATGGGAAGTTATCAAGCTTGCAAATAAGCATCCAAGAGTAAATCTGCATCAGCCGGGACCAGGAGTGGGAGGTCACTGTATAGCAGTGGACCCATGGTTTGTCATAGAGAACCATCCCGAAGGAAAGCTGATCAGACAGGCAAGAAATATAAATGACGGCATGCCGGAGAAGGTAATGGAAAAAATTCAAATGCTTGTGGAAAGGGAGGATGCCAAGGTTGCAATCCTTGGGGTTACCTACAAGCCGGACGTTGACGACACAAGGGAAAGCCCCGTTCTGAAGCTGGTCGAAAATCTTCTAAAAAATACAAAGCTGCAGGTAGTGATTCACGATCCCCATGTAGACAGAGAGATTTTTCCTTTCAGTGGGAGACTTTGCGATAATATAGAGGATGCTGTAAAGGATGCAGAACTCCTGGTCCTTGGTGTAAACCATTTTCAATACAGCACTCTGGATTTTGGAGAGCTTGGAAAGTTGATGAAGATTAAAAATATCTATGACACCAGAAATTATCTCAATGAAAAAGAGCTGGTTGAAAATGGATTCAATGTAACCATATTGGGCAGGGGAGAATGATGGAGAAGGTCTTGATCATAGCGAATGAATTTCCTCCCATGGGAGGAGCAGGAGTCCAAAGGACCACAAAGTTTGTGAAATACCTGAGAGACTTTGGATTGGAGCCTGTAGTGGTCACAAAGGAGCATGTGGCTGACCTGACGGATAAGAGCCTGCTGCAGGATATACCTGAAGGAGTGAAAGTCCATAGGTTAAAGCCCTACGACACTGTAAACAGGAAGGGAATATGGAGACTACCGATGAAGTTTCTGGGAACCAGGATAATATCGCCGGATTCGGAGTATTTCTGGTATAGACTGAATAGGGACAAGGTTATGGACATTGTGAAGAAAGAAGGCATAAAGCTCGTTTATACCACGTCCTTTCCCTACAGCTCACATATTTTGGGATTACATCTAAAGAAGAATATGCCAGAACTGAGATGGGTAGCTGACTTCAGGGATGAGTGGACAAACAATCCCTATCACAGGGACAGTATATACAAGAGAATCAAGTTCAAGGGTGAGAAAAGGATGGAGCTCCAGGTTACAGAGGGATGCGATTACTTTATAACAAATACCCCCCTTATGCTTGAAAACTTTATTGCAGACAACCCCTCACTTCAAGGGAGATCAACCTTTATACCAAATGGATATGATGAAGAGGATTTTCAGGAGCTTGCCAACGAGAGGGATGACGGCGAGAAATTTGTCGTAACCTATACAGGTTCCCTTTACGGCAGAAGAAATCTTGATGAATTTATGGAGGGTTTGAAGATTTCCATAGATAAGAATGAAATAAGGAAGGATGACCTCCAAATAAGGATTGTGGGAAATATTTACGACAAGGTCATAGATTCCTATGCACGGAAATTCAATCTTGAAGGTCAGATAAAATCCTATGGGTATCTACCTCATAAGGAAAGTATTCAGATGCTTTTCAATTCCGATATAATCCTTCTTGTTATAGGAAAGGGAAAAGGGTCAAAAAATTTTTATACAGGCAAAATTTTTGAATACATCCGTTCAGACAGACCCATACTTGCAATTGTACCGGAGGACGGCGTAGCTGCACAGGTAATCCGTGAGACAAAAACCGGAGAAGTTGTCGATCCTGAGGATATTGAAGGTGTGTCAAATGCAATTAGCGGCTACTACAGCGAATGGAAAAAAGGAACCATAGACCATAATCCCGACTGGGATAAAATAAGAAACTATAGCAGAAGGTCACAGACCGGAAAACTTGCAGAGATATTAAAGGAACAACTCCATACAGTGAAGTAGAAAGGGGCATAATATGAAGAGAAAGTGGAATTGGATCGATACTGTCATTGTGGTACTCTTAATTGCCGCAGCGGTATTGTTCTTAAACAGGGAAAGGCTGACCGGTGGGATTTCGGCGGGATCTTCCAATACAAAGGATATTGTTATGACAGTAGAGGTGGATGAGTTTAAACCGGAGATGTTGACTGACCTTAAGGAAGGCGATCAGATATTTTCCCAGTACAGGCTTCAGAACGCAACAATCAGAGAAATCAATACCAGACCAATGGAGATGAAGTCGGTCAATATAAATGGGGAAGCGGAGAGTTACCAGAGCCAAGATCTCGTTACACTCGAAGCTGTTATTGATGCACAGGTTGTAACCAGTGGTCCGTATATGGATCTTGGTGGACAGGAATTGAAGGTAGGTCTCGAATTCGTGCTCAAGACCACTGAATTCGAGGCAATGAGCGATATAAGGTATATTGAGGTGGCACAATGAAGATGATAAATAAAGAAGGAAAAGTGTTCAACAGGATTAATATATTGGATCTTATATTTATCGCGGTTATTGTATTGCTGCTATTTTTATCTGCTATTAAAATAATGGGCAAGGACCTTGAGGATATAGGTGCTTCGTCAGAATCTGTTCAGGTGAGATTTATTGCATCAATTCCATATGACAAGGGATACCTTGACTCCATACGAGTTGGGGATACAATTGGAGAGACCAAGCAGTATCTGGAGGCAACAGTTGTAGATGTCGAAGTATTGCCTGTTTATGAAACCAATCTGGATTCAGAAGGAAATCCCGTGAGGTCAGTTGATCCTGAAATGGAGGAAGCAAGGGTTACCATTGAGGGTACTCTATTGTATGATAATTCAAGCTATAAGCTTGGAGGACAGGAGCTGAGACAGGGGAAGATCATATTTATTGAAAGTGATTTCTACAGACTGAAGGGGCAGATAGAGAGCATAGAGGTTGTGAACTGATATGGGAATTAAGGAAGCTTTGAATAGGAGCCTTTTTATAGGGTTCTTGATTAAATTAAAATATCTGGCATCCAATAGCCTTTTATTCAATATAAGACTGAACAGGGAAAATGATAAAAAGAGAGAGCCTAAATCATGGATTGACAACAGTCTTTTCTACAGAATAGGGATGTACCTTGACAGCCTGGCTCGAAGAATGGAGGCCTCCATCCACAAAGGGGTATCTGAGAGCAAACTTCTTGGCTGGACAATAAAGGACACTACCCGTCGCGAGGATGCTGAAAAGAAGGATGGACTTCTGAAAAGCAGCCTGTTGTTCAGGAGCGCCAGCAAGGCCCTGGATTATCCTACATTTACCGATATTCTGATGATGTTGCCGGTTCTCTATGTGGCGGTTGATTATATTGTAAGAAGGCTGCCTGTAATAAATATGTTCGGTTCAGTATGGGATGAGCTGCTTCTTTTATTTATGGCGGGTGTTTTTGTTCTGAAGAGAATAAGGAGCGGAGGCAGAATCCACTATAATTTCGGAGTTATGGACCTTCCAGTAATCATATATATTATTCTTGGTATAAGTCATGTCCTTATTAAGGCCCCGGACCTTGGGATTGCAATTGAAGGCTTTAGATCCGTGTTCCAGCATATCTTGTGGTATTTTATAGCAACCCAGTATATCAGAACCATCAGGGATTCGGAGAGGGTTATAAATGTCATGCTTGCATTGGGACTGTTTCTTGGACTCCATGCAATATACCAGTATATTGTAAAGGTTCCAATGCCGGGAAATTGGGTGGATACCGCAGAGAATATTACCACAAGGGCCTTTTCAATTATCGGCAGCCCAAATATACTTGGAGTAATATTCGTTCTGTTTATACCAATGGGAGTTGCAATGACCATAAATGGCAGGAGACGTCTTCACAGACTTTATTACGGGGCTGTATCCTCCATAATGCTTGCTGGGCTTCTCTTTACGATGTCAAGAGGCGCATGGCTGGCCTTTGCTTTTGCTGCAGCCATATTTGTAATAATACTCGTACCAAAGCTGATAATTCCATTTGCCGGATTTGGGGGAGCATTTGTACTTTTCGGAGGAGCCCTCAGCGAGAGGCTCCTGTATATGATGTCCCCCGTGTATCTTATGAAATCCGCTGCCGGCGGAAGACTGTACAGATGGAATATAGGTATGGAAATATGGCGTAGGAACAAGGCCTTCGGACTGGGCTTGGGTAGATATGGTGGCGCGGTGGCCATGAACAACAACCTGACCCCATTCTACCTTGACAACTACTATCTGAAGACCCTTACTGAAATGGGAGTCTATGGAATAGGAGCGCTAATTTTTGTTATACTTTCCTTTGTGGTTTCGACGGGGAGAATAATAAGGAGCCAGAGTCTTCTTAGGCATAGAATAATGGTCATAGGGTTGTTTGCGGGTGCCATGGGGGTACTGGCGCAGAATTTTGTAGAGAATATTTTTGAAGTGCCTGCAATGATTGCTTACTTCTGGATAACAGTGGCACTTATTAATACTTACAGTCAAGAAAGAGGGACTGCGTAGTGATGAAAGGAGAATACCATTGAAGGTACTTCACTTAATAAGCGGTGGCGATACAGGGGGTGCAAAGACCCATATAATCGCCTTGCTAAAGGGACTTAACAAGAGAATAGATGCTGAAATCATTTGTTTTATCGAGGATACATTCTACGAGGATGTTGTAAAGGCAGGGATTCCAATAAAGGTATTTGAGCAGAAAAGCAGGTCGGACCTTACGATTATCAGCAGGCTTGTGGAGGAAATAGAGACCAGGGGCTACGATATAATCCATTGTCATGGGGCCAGGGCAAATTTTATTGCCCAGTTCTTGAAGGGCAAGGTGGACAAGCCTTTCCTGACAACAATACACAGTGACTACAAGCTGGACTTCAAGGACAACTTCTACAAAAGGCTTGTATATACAACACTGAATACAATAGCCCTCAGGGGATTTGACTACTATATCGGAGTATCGGATCTTTTCAGGAAAATGCTGGTTGACAGAGGTTTTAGAAGAGACAGGATATTTGTGACCTACAATGGAATAGACTGCGATTCCCAGGAAGACTATATCGAAAAAAGAGAGTTCCTCGCCAGATATGGAATAGAGGACAGAGGTCAGGTGTTTCTTGGAATAGCTGCAAGGCTGGACAAGGTAAAGGACCATAAGACATTTATCGAGGCAGCCAAGCTTGTTCTACAGGAGGAGGATGCTACCTTCCTTATAGCCGGCGAAGGCCCGGAGGAGGAATATCTCAAGGAGCTTGTACGAAGGTACGGTATACATGATAATGTAAAATTCCTTGGTTATGTAAAGGATCCATATTCGTTTTTCAATGCAATAGATATAAATATTCTAACATCTCTAAGCGAGAGCTTCCCCTACGTTATACTGGAGGGTGCCAAAATGAGAAAGCCTGTTGTAACCACTGAAGTCGGAGGAATAGACATGCTGGTTAGAAGCGGGGAGAATGGATATCTTATTCCTGTAGGCAATGAGGTGATTCTAAGGGACAGACTTCTTAAGCTTATAAGGGACAGGGAGCTGACAAGAGAAATGGGCCGAAGATTGTTTATGGATGTCAGAAAAAAATTCTCCTATGCTGCAATGGCTGAGTCTCATGTAAGTATATACGACAAGATTCTCCACGGAGGACCGAATATTGTCATGAGTGGGTACTTTGGCTTTGACAACAGTGGTGATGATGCAATCCTGAAGGCAATAGTAAAGGATATGAAGGAGTATAAGCCGCTGGTTAGAATAAATGTACTTTCCAAGGATCCGGACAAGACCGAGGAAATCTGTCCTGTGGTATCATCTGACAGATTTAAGATCCGCGATGTATACAGATCCATGAAGGATTCGGATATCCTTATCAGTGGGGGAGGAAGTCTTCTCCAGGATGTCACTTCAACGAGGTCTCTGCTGTATTATCTCGCACTTATGAGACTTGCATTTTTACTGAAAAAGCCGGTTATGGTGTATGCCAATGGAATCGGTCCTATCAACAGGCCATTTAACCGTTATATCACAAAAAAAACTCTGGACAGGGTACAGCAAATAACCCTTAGGGACACGGGCTCCCTGGAATTTGTCCAAAATCTCGGCGTTAAGAACAAGAATATAAAGGTTACTGCAGATCCGGTATTTACCCTTGATGCAGCGGACAACAACAGAGTTAATAAGATTTTCATCAACGAGGAGATATACCCAAAGAAGCCCTTGGTAGGTGTTTCGGTAAGGTACTGGAAGGATGATGAGAACATTACCCTGGAGATGGGCAAGGCACTCAGGGATATTATAGATGATGATGATATTGAGGTTCTTCTTATTCCTATGCACTATCCGGAGGACCTTGAAATATGCCAGAAGATAAAGAGGCTGGTGGACCGGGACCAATGTCACATACTTCAGGCCAAGTACACAGCTGAAGAGATTATGGGGATAATAGGAAAGCTGAAGATGATGGTTGCCATGCGACTGCATTCACTAATATATGCAGCCACCAGAAAGGTTCCCATGATGGGGCTTATATACGATCCCAAGGTTGAAGGCTTGCTCAGGGAGCTTGATATTCCATATTCAATTTCCGTGGACAACCTGGATTGTGAAAAGTTCAAGGAGGTTTTCCATGCAGCCTGGGCTGACCTTGATAACATGAGAAACAACATCAGTGATAAAGAGGAACGACTGAAAAGACTGGCTTATGAAAATATAGAAATAGCCTTTCGTATAACGGGCAGGTGATTTAGTGGATAGAATTGATAAAGTTGATATATTTGGGGTAGAAATACAAAATACGTCGCTCCATAGACTTATGGGGCAGCTGGAGCAGGCACTTGAGGAAAAGAGGTTCTGCAAGATTTTTACGCCAAATACTGAAATAGTCATGGCTGCAAAAAAATCTTCCCGAATGAGAGAAGAGCTTAACAAGGGAACCTATGTAATACCAGATGGAATTGGTCTTGTATATGGAGCCAGACTCCGCGGTATTAAGATTGAGGAAAGGGTAACAGGCTATGATACATCCATGGAGTTGCTGCGTCTTGCCCATAGGGAGGGCTATGGACTCTATCTGCTCGGCGGCAGGGAAGGAGTTGCCGAAGAGGCAGTAAAACGATTGAGGATGGAATATCCCGGGATAAGAATTACCGGGTATCACCACGGCTACTTCAAGGGAAGTCATACAGGCGATGCAGCTACGGCGGAGGAACTCCTCATTGTCGACGAAATAAGAGAGTCGGGTACGGATATTCTATTTGTGGGTTTTGGTTTTCCAAGACAGGAAATCTGGATAAATAACCATGGAGAGAACCTGGGAGCTACCATTGCAATCGGTAATGGAGGAGTAATTGATATTCTTTCAGGACAAGCAAAGAGAGCCCCCGATATATTCATAAGGCTGGGACTTGAGTGGTTTTACCGTCTGGTGACAAATCCTTCAAGGATCAAAAGACAGGCAGTTTTGCCGCTTTTTCTTTTGGAGGTTGCTTTAAACAGAAATTCAATCAGTGAAATTAATAAGGAGGACAAGTAGATGAATATTGATCAGTTAAGTATTGATACCATAAGAATGCTTTCAGCACAGGGGGTTGAAAAGGCAAATTCAGGACATCCCGGACTTCCCCTGGGAGCAGCGCCAATGGCATACATCTTATGGAGCAAGTTTATGAACTTTAATGGGAAAAATCCTGACTGGACAAACAGGGATAGATTTGTTCTTTCAGCAGGACACGGTTCAATGCTTCTTTATTCCCTGCTGCATCTTTTCGAGTATGGACTCTCCATGGATGATATAGAGAATTTCAGACAGCTTGACAGCAAGACGCCTGGACATCCGGAATACGGACACACTGCAGGAGTGGAATCAACGACTGGACCATTGGGACAAGGGATAGCCAATGCTGTAGGCATGGCTATGACAGAGGCACATCTGGCAGCAAATTTCAATAAGGAGGATATAAGTGTAATCGACCATTATACCTATGTTCTGGCAGGGGATGGGGACCTTATGGAAGGAATAAGCAATGAGGCTTCATCGCTTGCAGGAACGCTTGGACTAGGCAAGCTTGTAGTTTTATATGATTCCAACTCAATATCAATAGAAGGAAGTACTGATCTTGCATTTACAGAAAATGTCAGGAAAAGATACCAGGCGCTTGGATGGGAGACTATTCTCGTGGATGATGGAACAGACATAGATTCCATCGAGAAGGCAATAAGGAGGGCCAAGGAGAATCTGACACAACCCACACTTATAGAGGTTATAACAAATATCGGATATGGAACTGAAAAACAGAATTCAGCATCTGCCCACGGTGAGCCTCTTGGTGAGCGCAATATGGATGTACTGAGAAAGAATCTTAACTGGGATTATGAGCCTTTCACTGTACCTGAAGAGGTAAGGAAGCATATGGCTGAGCTTGTGGCACAGGGACAGGAGAAGGAAGAGCAGTGGAACAGTCTTATGGACCAGTATAGCGAGAAATACCCTGAGAAGGCCAAGGAGCTTCGGCTGTGGCTTTCGGGAGAAGTGCCCGAGGAATACCTCCAGTCAGAGGAATTCTGGTCATTTGACAAGGACGTCGCAACAAGAGCAGCATCAGGTACAATAATAAACAGACTTGCTGAGAAGCTGCCGAATCTTTTTGGAGGATCTGCTGACCTGTCACCTTCAAACAAGACAAATATGGGCAGCAGGGAAGCATTTTCAAAGGATAATTATGCAGGGTCAAATATTCACTTTGGAGTAAGGGAACACGCAATGGGGGCAGCCCTCAATGGGATGGTACTTCATGGAGGGGTAAAGCCCTTCGGAGGAACCTTCTTTATATTCACTGACTATATGAAGCCTGCAATGAGACTGGCCTCGCTAATGGAGCTGCCAGTGACGTATGTATTGACCCACGACAGCATCGGAGTAGGAGAGGACGGCCCTACACATCAGCCTGTAGAGCAGCTTGCAGTATTCAGAGCACAGCCAAACTTCATTACCTTCAGACCGGCTGATGCCAGAGAAACGGCAGCGGGCTGGTACGTGGCAATGATGAGCAAAAAGACTCCGGTAGGACTGGTGCTTACAAGACAGAAGCTTCCACTACTTGATGGAACAGGCAAAAGAGCGCTTAAAGGGGGATATGTACTGAAGAAGGAAAAGAAGGACCTTCAGCTTATTCTTCTTGCATCAGGCTCAGAAACCAATCTTGCTTACGATTCAGCAGATATACTTGAGGAAAAGGGTATCGGTACAAGAGTTGTCAGTATGCCGTCATGGGAGATTTTTGAAGAGCAGACCAAGGAGTACAGAGACAAGGTGCTTCCTGGTTCAATCAGGGCAAGGCTTGCAATTGAAGCGGGAAGCTCAATGGGCTGGCAAAAATACACTGGAATCGATGGAGACATAATTGCGCTCGATAGGTTCGGAGGCTCAGCCCCTGGAGACAAGCTGTTTGAAAAATTTGGATTCACTGTCGACAATGTTGTCCAAAGGGCTATGGATCTTGTAAAAAAATAAAACACAAAAACCAACAAAGCAGCCAGAAAATTTCTGGCTGCTTATTTTCACTCCACTATGGTCTTCTTTCATACATTCCCTCTGAGCATGGAGTAACACCCTTTTCAGTGATAATCATGTCCACAGGGATATCAAAGCTTTCTCTTGGAATACTGCTCACAAGCTGAAGCGCAAATCCGACAGCAATTTTTGGAACTGTTCGCACAATTGAGCTTAGGAATCTGTCGTAATAGCCTCCACCGTAGCCAATTCTGTATCCATAGCTGTCAAATGCTACTCCCGGCACCACCACAAGGTCTATTTCAGACTGTGCAACGGGTCTTATAAATTCCTTTTTAGGTGTAAGAATGTCATAATACCCAGGTTCTAGCTCCTTGAAATCCTTCAATTCCGATGGAATCAGTTCTTTTGTTTTGTGTACTGCTATTGGAACCACAACTCTTTTTCCTTCAGATAGAGCTTCCTTTATAAAGGTATGTGTATCCAGCTCGTCAAGGAAACTTACAAAGCACATGATGACTTTAGCATCCTTGTAATATTTTGTTGCCTTCAACAAATCTATTATCTTTCTGCTGTAGGACTGGTGCACTGACTCACTTAGCTTAGACCGTTCTTTGAGAATTGCTTCCCTGATAGTTTTTTTGTCCAATTAAATCACCCCAAACAGTTTATTTATATGTGATGTTGTAATATAATAACAATAATACCACGAATGAGAAATATGTCAAAACTAAAATTACACTGAAAGGACTTCGAGGTGAGATAGTGATAAAACTTGTAAACATTTCAAAGGAGTATCGAAATGGAGTTACTGCTTTGTACGATATAAATATGGAGATAAAAAAGGGTGAGTTTGTTTTTCTTGTAGGATCAAGTGGAGCGGGTAAATCAACCCTTGTAAAATTGCTGTTGAAGGAAGAAGGCATAACCAGAGGCAAGCTTTACCTTGACGGGATGGACATAACAAGAGTCCCCAACAGGAGAATTCCATATATCAGGAGAAAGGTAGGGGTAGTATTCCAGGATTTCAGGTTGCTACCCAATAAAACTGTATATGAGAATGTTGCCTTCGCCATGGAAATCATAGGAGCAAGGCCCAGAGAAATCAGAAGAAGAGTCCCACTTATACTTAGCATGGTTGATCTCAGCAGGAAGGCATCAAGCTTCCCTGACCAATTGTCGGGAGGGGAGCAGCAGAGGGTATCCATTGCACGTTCAATAGTCAATAACCCCCCGGTGCTTATTGCAGATGAGCCAACGGGAAATCTTGATCCGGACACGGCACAGGAAATAATGAAGGCACTCGTGGACATTAATAACAGAGGAACTACAATAGTTATGGCAACTCATGCCAGGGAGATAGTTAATTCAATGAAAAAGAGGGTCATCGCCCTTGAGGATGGCAGACTGGTAAGAGACGAAGAGAAGGGTGGTTATAGCGTTGAAATTCCGAATCTTTAAGAATATCATCAAGCAGGGATTTCAGAGTATGTGGCGTAACCGCGGAATGGGCATAGCATCCGTCTCGAGTATATCCGCAGTCCTTATGATTCTGGGTGTCGTCCTTATTCTTGTCTTGAGTATAAACAACGCAGTACTGGATACGAAGCTGAAGTTTGACGAAGTGGAAGTGTTCCTGGTGGACGACCTGTCAAATGAGTCCATGGACAGGATAGAGGAAAATGTAAAGGATTTTCCAGGTGTTATCTCAATCCTTTTCAGGTCCAAGGAGCAGGCTCTTGAAATTATGAAGGAGGAATGGGCAGATGAGGCTTACCTTCTTGATGGCCTTGAGACAAATCCATTGCCGGATTCATATATAATCAAGGTAAATGACATAGAATACGCTGATGGACTTGTAAATAGCGTAAAAACACTTGACGGCGTTGAAGAAGTGAAATATTATAAAGATGTAATAGATAAATTGTTGGTATTTGCAGGATACATTCAATTAGGAGGCATAATGATAATCGGCATACTGGTATTTATTTCGGTTTTCATTATTTCCAACACAATCAAGATTACTGTGTCCTCAAGAAGAAGAGAAATAAATATCATGAAGTATGTAGGGGCTACAAATGGGTATATCAGAGGTCCGTTTATTATGGAGGGAATATTCCTCGGGATAATAGGTGCCTTGATATCAATCATCATTGTTTACTTTGGGTACCAGTACCTCTACAGATCAATGAATGAAAAGCTATATGACCTTTTTACATTCTATCTGGTAGATCCAAAGATGATTTTCGCGGATCTTGCAATTATGTTCGGCACCATAGGTTCTGGAATAGGTGCACTGGGTAGTCTCGTATCACTGAAGAGATTCCTTAACGTATAGGGGGTAAATATATGAGAGGACGAAAAATACTGATTTTACTGATATCATTTCTGATGGTATTTGGGACTGTTATCCAGGCCAGCGGTGAAACCGTAAATGACCTTAAGGAACAGCAGGAACAGATTAAGAATCAGATTGAACAGACAAAAAAAGAGATTGAGAATATGCAGAACAAAACCAAGGACATAGACAACCAGATAAAGGAAATTGATCTGAAGGTTGCAAATGCAGCATCTGAAATTGTTCTTGTGGAGAATCAAATTCAGATGACAAGCTCAGATATCGCCGATACGTTGGAGGTTCTTCACATAGCTGAAAAGAACATAGAAAGCAAGATTGATACCTTCAATCAGCGTCTGAGAGCAATGTATATAAACGGAAACACTGGATATCTTGAGGTGCTTCTTTCCTCAGGGAACATAAAGGACTTCCTGTCAAGACAGGAGATGATACAGTCAATAGCGGAGTATGATAAAGACCTTATAAAATATATGAAGGAACAACGTGACCTGATTGAGGAAAAAAAGGTCGAGCTGGAAGGCCAGAGGGCATCACTTGAGGTGACAAAATCAAAACTGGAGTCCAGAAAAAGGGACATGGAAAGTGTAAGTCGTCAAAAGGAAAAACTTATGGCAACACTTCAGCAGGACATCATGTCCTTTGAGGCGGAGTATGACAAGCTGAATAATTTTGCAAAGGAAATTGAAAGTAAGATTGTAAAGCTTCAGAGGAATTCAGGCCCATATTCAGGCGGAAAGATGGCTTGGCCGGTACCAGGCCATAATAGGATCAGTTCACCATATGGTTACAGGATTCATCCGATTTTCAAGATCAAGAAGCTTCATACAGGTATAGATATACCTGCACCGACAGGCACCCCGATTACAGCTGCAGCAGCGGGAACTGTAATATACAGTGACTGGCTGGGAGGCTATGGAAAGGTAGTTATGCTGGACCATGGCGGTGGAATCGTAACACTGTATGCACATAATTCAGCCCTTGCAGTATCAGAGGGGCAGACAGTGGAAAGAGGGGGCGCCGTTTCAAGGGCTGGAAGCACAGGGAATTCAACAGGACCACATCTTCACTTCGAGGTAAGGAAGAACGGTTCATACGTAGATCCTATAGGATGGCTGAGAGGGAATTAATCAAGGGGGGAGAGAAATCTCCTCTTTTTTATTTGAAATCATGTTATAATTAATAGATAGATTAAAAATGTTAAAAATCGAGGTGTAGATATGTCAAAGAAAAAAATGTTGGTTATTTTTGTTGTGTTGCTGTTGATAACAAACCTCGCAACCCTCATGATAGGTAATTTCGTATCTGTAGCATTGGGTAACAGGGTTTTGATAGACAAAAGTGAATATGAAGCACTGAGAAGTGTTTACGAGGATAATTCAAAGATTCTTCAGGTGAAGAATGTAATTGACGAAATGTTCCTTTGGGAGGTAGATGATGAAGAGCTCCTGGAGGGTCAATTGAAGGGCATGGTGGATTCACTGGGAGACCCATACTCCATCTATATGACCAGTGATGAGTATGAGAGCTTCAATATGCAGACTGATGGCATATATGGTGGAATAGGTATAATTGTAACCCCCGGCGAAGATGACCTTATAACGGTAGTATCTCCAATTGAGGATACTCCAGGGGAAAGGGCCGGCATCAAAACAGGAGACAAAATAATAAAGGTTGAAGGCAAGGAATACTTTGCTGAGAGTATGGATGAAGCAGTCAGTATTATGCGAGGCGAGCCGGATACTGATGTGGTAATTACAATTATGAGAAAGGGCAAGGATGGCAATACAGAGACCTTCGACATCAAAATTACAAGAGAGGTTATCAGGCTTCAGTCAGTAAAGAGTCAAGTCATTCAGGAAGACATCGGATATATAAGACTTACATCCTTTGACAATCTAACCTACGATGACTTTATGAAGGCGTTGATTGACCTTCAATCCAGAAATGTAAAGGGACTGGTTCTGGATCTGAGGAGCAACCCTGGAGGGCTTTTAAATGTAAGCGTTGACATAGCTGATGAGCTGTTAGGTGAGGTTACCGTGGTATACACTGAAGACAAATTTGGACAAAGACAGTATGAGAAATCAGACAGTGAAATGATAGATATTCCCCTTGTGGTCCTGGTTAATGAAGGAAGCGCCAGTGCATCTGAGATTCTGGCTGGAGCAATAAAGGATCACGACAGAGGTACGCTCGTCGGGACAACAACCTTTGGGAAGGGCTTGGTTCAAAGAATCAGGGATCTGCCGGATGGATCAGGTATAAAGGTCACCGTATACGAGTACTTCACCCCGGACGGAATAAATATCCACGGAGTGGGAATTGAGCCGGATGTGGTTATAGAGCTTGATGAAAACGCAGAAGGAATGGGACTGGATTATCAGGACCAGGATAATCAGCTGCAGAAAGCCATAGAGGTATTGAGAAATCAGATGTAATTTAAAGAGATAGCCCTAGGGCTATCTCTTTTCTAAGTCAGATAAATCCATCGAATAGATTATTTCAGTGTTGTCTGATCTGTATGTTATTGACGGGTTTGCATAGATTTTTCCATGCTCTTTGTCAAAATAAACCTTGCCGCTGTTTAATCCACCCAGAGTGGACATTGATAGCTCCGGTATATTAAGCAAATGTACACTGAACATATTGTTTCCAGGAAGCTTCTCCACTATAAGAAGCTCATCTGGAGATACCCAGCGGGTTGATGCCACATCAAAATCAATCATGTACCTTTCTTCAAGGGTCCTGAGATCAAATATGTGAAGGGAGTTAGTTGTTGAATTTTTGTCGTTCTTCAGATACATTCCAAGACTTTCATTCAAAATCTCAGGCTTGAAGCCGTCATCTACAAATCTAAGCCCACTGGTACCATCGCTTGCCAGGATTTTGTTATTCAGCTCTCCTTCAGTAAATTCTGTCGCAAGGATCATATCCTCCAATGTATGGAATGTGCTTATATCCATTAGCATACTATGACTTGGCCTTATGCTGTTGTCCAGTATATTGTAAATAAATATCCGTGACTCCTGGTTATGAAATTCCGATAACACTTGGACCTCATCATTGCTTTTCCATGACAGCATCTCAGGCAACAGATTTATTTCTGATCCGATTCTCACTGCTTTTTTGTCTTCAAAAGATATTACAAACGCAGTTGAATTATCTCCGTCCTTTTCAAGAATAGCAATCATAGAGCCTTCAGGGTTTAACTGAGCTGACGATATATCTGCAGAGGTTTTGTAAAGTGAGGTTTTTTCAGCCGTCATCAAATTGTAATACCATAGCTCCGATACTGATAGATCCAAGCCTTTTTTCCAGTAGATCATACCTTTGCCCGGGACATGCTCGAGAATGGTTCCATGGTCGATAAAGGATGAAATCAGACCTTTGGAAGATTCAACAACCTGGCCTGAGTTTGCATTTACCTTTACTCTTAAATTTATAACAGGAATTTCAAGATTTTCGGTGTCGTATATATTTTTGTACTCAATTACCCAAAGTGGTTCCTTATCATCTTCAATCAGCTTAATTGACGGATGGCCGTCTATGGATATCCTGAAGTCTGATTTGACCTTCTTAAGGATATCAACTAATTTGTGGTTGACTTTCAATGGCGTATAGTTTTCATTTACTATATTGAATTCCATTGATTCAGCCTGTGCTGGAGATACTTCTGAAAGCAAAATGATTATTTGGGGTATAACTAATTCTGCGGAGGAGTAAGAGCTGTTGACAAGATGTATATTGTATACTCCGTCCATTTCTTCTATATTGGAGACCTCCATGCCGGTGCTTCTGACTATGCCCGGTGAAATAAGAAGTCGCAGCTGGCTATTCTTTTTTTGCAGCTCAACACGAGGCTCAGTATTCTGAAAGCTCTGTAGCAAGACTACCTGCTCAACAGTGAATTCAGGGTTAGTCTCAGCTGGGTGACCCTGAGTAGGTAATGAATCCCTCAGCAGGGGGAAAGAGCAGCCAGATAAAAGAGTTATGGTTATTATAATCAGCAAAATGCTGCTGGTATGCTTCATTGTGGTATCGCCTCCTCTAGATAATTTTACATTATCCTGGGGTTTTCCACAAGTCAATAATTGCAGTGGATTTTTTCAGCGAAAACAGGTATCATATATAAAGAACAAGTGTTCAGGAATGAGGTGCATTTATGAGCGAATTTAAAATCAGATCATCATATAAACCGACGGGTGACCAGCCGGAGGCAATAAATTCATTGGTCAATGGCTTGAATAAGGGCAACAAGCATCAGGTGCTTTTAGGTGTGACAGGTTCCGGAAAAACCTTTACAATGGCAAATGTGATAGAGAAGGTTCAAAAGCCTACCCTTGTAATCGCCCACAACAAGACCCTGGCATATCAGCTTGCCAGTGAATTCAAGGAATTCTTTCCAGACAACGCCGTGGAGTATTTTGTCAGCTACTACGATTACTACCAGCCTGAGGCCTATGTGCCGCAGACAGACACATATATTGAAAAGGACTCATCGATAAATGACGAGATAGACAAGCTTAGGCACTCTGCAACCATGTCGCTTTTTGAAAGAAGGGACGTTGTTATTGTTGCTTCCGTATCCTGCATCTATGGGCTTGGAGACCCCATAGACTATGAGAATCTTGTGGTATCCTTGAGACCGGGAATGGAGAAGGACAGGGATGAGATAATGAGGAAGCTGATAGATATTCAATTTGTAAGAAATGATATCAACTTTGAAAGAGGAACCTTCAGGGTAAGGGGCGATGTACTGGAAATATTTCCAGCAGCATCCTCAGAGAATACACTGAGAATAGAATTCTTCGGAGATGAAATAGACAGAATAACAGAAGTGAATCATATAACCGGCGAAATAATCGGCTACAGGAACCATGTTTCAATATTCCCTGCCTCCCACTTTGCAACCACCTCTGAAAAAGTGGAGAAGGCAATATCGGGTATTGAGAAAGAGCTTGAGGAGAGGCTGAAGGAATTGAGGGACAGGGACAAGCTCGTGGAGGCACAGAGGCTTGAACAGAGAACAAGATATGACCTTGAGATGTTAAAGGAAATGGGCTTTTGCTCGGGAATCGAGAACTACTCCAGACATCTCAGCGACAGACCCCCTGGCAGCAAGCCCTATACCCTTATAGACTACTTTCCCGACGACTTCCTTATTATAATTGACGAATCACATGTAACGGTGCCTCAGATAAGAGGAATGTACGAGGGAGACAAATCCAGAAAGACAACCCTTGTCGAGTATGGATTCAGGCTTCCCTCTGCTCTGGACAATAGACCGCTTAGATTTACGGAATTTGAGGAAATGGTAAACCAGGTGATTTACACATCAGCCACACCTGGTCCCTACGAAATGGAAAGAAAAGAGCAGCTGGTCGAGCAGATCATAAGGCCGACAGGCTTGCTGGATCCAGTTATCCAGATACGTCCTACTGAGCATCAGATTGACGATTTGTTGACAGAAATAAGGAAGGTCAGTGCAAGAGGTGAAAGAACCCTTGTAACAACACTTACAAAGAGAATGTCAGAGGATCTTACTGACTACTTCAAAGAAGTGGGCATAAAAGTGACCTATCTTCATTCAGATGTGCATACAATTGAAAGAATGGGGATTATAAGGGACCTGAGGCTTGGAAAATACGATGTTCTTGTGGGAATAAACCTCCTGAGGGAGGGACTGGACCTGCCGGAGGTTTCTCTTGTTGCAATTCTTGATGCTGACAAGGAGGGGTTCCTGAGAAGTGAGACCGCAATGATACAGACAATCGGCCGGGCCGCAAGGCATATTGAGGGCAAGGTATTGATGTATGCAGACAGGATAACTGGATCAATGCAAAGGGCAATCGACGAGACAGAGAGACGTAGAGCCATACAGGCGGAGCATAACCGTGAACATAATATTACACCCAGGTCCATAGTCAAGGACATAAGAAATATAATTGAATCAACTCTTGTAGCAGAGGACCAGGTGGACTATGACGAGGAGCTTTCACTTGAGGAGCTGGATGCCATTGTACTTGGAATGGAAAGCGTAATGCTCCAGGCAGCGGAATCACTGGAGTTCGAGAAGGCGGCAGAGTTAAGAGACAAGATTATCCAAATGAAGAAGAGGTTCGGAGGAATAACAAAAAATGACTAAGAATAAGATTGTAATAAGGGGAGCCAAGGTTCATAACCTTAAGAATGTAAGCCTTGAGCTCCCAAGGGATAAATTTATAGTATTTACAGGGCTGAGTGGCTCAGGGAAATCCTCGCTTGCCTTTGACACAATATATGCTGAAGGGCAGAGGAGATATGTTGAATCGTTGTCGAGCTATGCAAGACAGTTCCTGGGTCAGATGGATAAGCCTGATGTGGAGTATATTGAAGGCTTGTCACCCTCAATATCCATAGATCAGAAGACGACCTCCAAAAATCCCAGGTCGACTGTAGGTACAGTAACAGAAATCTATGATTATCTGAGGCTTCTTTTTGCCAGGGTAGGGACACCATATTGCCCCAATTGTGGGAAGGAAATCACCAGTCAGACGGTGGACCAGATGGTGGATCATATAATGGAGCTGGAGGAAAGGACTAGAATCCAGGTTCTGGCTCCTGTTATCAGAGGCAAGAAGGGCGAGCATGGCAAGCTTATTCGTCAAATAAAGAAGGACGGATTTGTGAGAATGATGATTGACGGTGAAATGGTTGATCTTGACGATGATATTAAGCTGGACAAGAACAAGCATCACACCCTTGAGGTTGTTGTCGACAGGCTTATTGTGAGAGAAGGGATAGAAGGAAGACTCTCGGATTCACTTGAGGCGGCCTTGAAGCTAAGTGAAGGACTTGTCAATATTGACTTGGCAGAGGGCGAAAGATTGACCTTCAGCCAGAAGCTGTCCTGCCCTGACTGCAATATCTCAATTGAGGAAGTATCACCGAGGATGTTTTCGTTCAACAGCCCATTTGGAATGTGTCCGGTTTGCAACGGCCTGGGCTTTCACAAGGAGATTGACGTTGACCTGGTTATCCCGGACAGAGGACTGAGTATTGATGAAGGGGCCATAGCTCCCTATGGAAAGATGGGCGAGACCACCTATTACTACCAGATTTTCAAGACCCTTGCCAGCAACCATGGTTTCAGCACGTACAAACCGCTGTCAGATGCTCCGGAGAAGTTTATGGAGGAGCTTCTGTATGGAACAAAGAGAAAGATCAAGTTCAATTTTTTAAGCCATTTTGACGATTCCGGTAAAAGGGAATACGAAGGAAAATTTGAAGGCATACTGAACAACCTTGAAAGAAGATTCAATGAAACCCACTCAGACTATATGAGAAACAAGCTGGATGAGTTTATGGCTGAAAATCCATGCTCAGCCTGTGGTGGCAAGAGACTTAAGGACGAGGTTCTTTCAATAAAAATCAATGGGCTCAATATCGTTGATGTAACGGATATGCCTGTAGTGAAGTCACTGGAATTCTTTGAGCATATACAGCTTACAGAAAAGCAGCAGATGATCGGAGACCAGATTCTAAAGGAGATAAGAGAAAGATTAAGCTTTCTCAAGAACGTGGGACTGGAGTATCTGACTCTTTCCAGGATGGCAGGAACCCTCTCCGGAGGAGAATCACAAAGAATCAGACTTGCCACACAGATAGGCTCCAGCCTGGTAGGGGTTGTTTATGTACTGGATGAGCCAAGCATAGGCCTGCATCAGAGGGACAACTCAAAGCTGCTGGCAGCATTGCGGAAGCTTACGGACGTCGGAAACACACTGATTGTAGTCGAGCATGATGAGGACACCATGCATATGGCAGATCATATAGTTGACATAGGCCCGGGGGCTGGAATCCACGGTGGAGAGATAATAGCCCAGGGAACAGCCAGAGATATTATGGACAATCCAAGATCAATTACAGGGAAGTATCTGTCAGGAAAGCTGAGGATAGAGGTTCCAGAGAAAAGAAAACCTACAAATGGAAAATGGCTGGAGGTAAAGGGAGCTGCTGTAAACAACCTGAAGGAAATAGATGTTAGAATACCTCTGGGTGTTATGACCTGTATAACAGGTGTATCCGGTTCAGGTAAAAGCTCACTGGTAAATGAAATAATCTATAAGAATCTGGCCACCAAGCTTAACAGGGCAAAAATTAGACCAGGAAAGCACGAGGAGATGCTTGGACTCCAGTATCTGGACAAGGTAATTGAAATTGACCAGAACCCAATAGGTAGGACGCCAAGGTCCAATCCCGCAACCTATACGGGATTGTTTGACCATATCAGGGATGTATTTGCCATGACAAATGAGGCTAAAATGAGAGGCTACAAAAAGGGTAGATTCAGCTTCAATGTAAAGGGCGGAAGGTGTGAAGCCTGCAAGGGAGATGGAATCCTGAAGGTGGAGATGCATTTTCTTCCGGATGTGTATGTTCCCTGTGAGGTGTGCAAGGGGAAAAGATACAACAGGGAGACTCTGCAGGTAAAATACAAGGACAAGACCATCTCAGACGTTTTGGATATGACAGTTGAAGAAGGCCTTGAATTCTTCAAGAATATTCCCAAGATAAAACGGAAGCTTCAGACCCTATATGATGTAGGCCTTGGATATATAAAAATCGGGCAGCCATCGACAGAGCTCTCAGGTGGTGAGGCCCAGAGGGTCAAGCTTGCAACGGAATTGTCAAAGAGAGCAACTGGAAAGACCGTTTATATACTGGATGAGCCTACAACCGGCCTTCATTCCGCTGATATCCACAAGCTTGTAAAGGTACTGAATCAGCTGGTCGAAGGAGACAACACCGTAATTATAATCGAGCACAACCTGGATGTAATAAAGACGGCTGACTATATAATTGACCTTGGTCCCGAGGGAGGTGACAAGGGAGGATATGTGGTTGCAACGGGAACACCTGAAGAAGTGAGTGAATGCCAGGAATCCTATACTGGGCACTTTCTAAAGAAGATACTATAGTATGGAAGGAGGTAACCCATGTGCGGAAGATACGCCCTTGAGGCGGATATAGACGAACTGATTGAAAGATACAAGGCAATTCTAGCAGAGAGAGAAGTTGGACCCTCAAAGGAGATATTCCCGACGAACACTCAGGCTATTGTCGTAGATGGGGAGCAGCGGGAAATCAGGAGTGCAACATGGGGGTTTGCTCCCCCTTTTGCCAAGAGACCCCTTATCAATGCAAGAGGTGAAACCGTCCATCAAAAGCCAACCTTCGGGAATGCCTTCCATACCAGCAGATGTATTGTTCCTGCAACCAGCTTTTTTGAATGGGAAAAGGTGGATGACAAGAAGATAAGGCGAAGGATTTCCCTGAGAGACGTCCATATCTTCTCCATGGCTGGACTCCTAAGCCTGTTCCGGGACAATGACGGCAATCAATTTGAAGCCTATACAATAATAACAACTTCAGCAAATGAGCAGATGAAGAGAATCCATGACAGGATGCCTGTTATTCTGGAACAGGGCAATGAGGGTCTGTGGCTTGATAATCGGCATCCGGATATTGAGGATGTAAGAAAACTATTGGTTCCTACAGGGCTTTACCTGGATATTGAATAAACTTAATGAAATAATTCT
>JBNJCX010000026.1:0-25136 GCA_051744365.1 Bacillota bacterium | reverse complement strand
TAGAAGACGGGGGGACGTTTCACTTGTCTTTTTTGTAATTGGGATTGTCCAGGAAAGACTGATTCCCGCTCTGCTAACATTAATCCGAGAGCGGTTCATTAGATTTTCCAAAGCACAGATAGGATCTGAAAATCATTCAAAAAAATCTTTAAAAGTTCTACGCACTTAGGTCATATTAGAACAAATCCCTGTGAAATCATTTCACAGGGATTAACTTTAACCTATTCAGTTAAATATGCAATTCCAAGCTTGATGGTCTGCTCAATTGCATCCCTATGGGTTCTTTCAAAGGAATGGGATGCATCGACTCCCGGACCTATGAGTCCAGTCCTGAAATCATAGCCTGACCTCAGTGCTGCTGAAGCATCTGAACCATAGTGGGGATAAATATCAACCTTGTAGTCAATTTCATTCTTCCTGCATAGCTCCACGAGTCTCTTTCTTAATTCCAGGTCATAGGGCCCTGTACTGTCCTTTGCGCAGATGGTCACTGAGAATTCATCCGATGTCTGTCCCTCTCCCGGTGCAGCCATATCAATGGCGATAAACTCAAAGGTGCCCTCCGGAATAGCTGCGGAAGCACCATGACCGACCTCTTCATAATTGCTTATAAAGAAGTGTGTCGTATACTCCGGTTTTATTTTATTATCCACCAGGTATTTTGCAATTCCCCACAGTGCAATTACACCTGCCTTGTCGTCCAGATGTCTTGACTTTATAAAGCCTGATGGAGTCACAATTGTCCTGGGATCAAAGGAAACAAAATCTCCAACCTGAATTCCAAGGTCTTCAACATCCTCCTTGGAAGAGACTCTTTCATCCAGCCTGATTTCCATATTTTCAAGATTTCTCTCCGTTGATTTTGTTTCCTTTCCATGTACATGACTCGATGCTTTGGTTATAAGCAGGGTACCGGTGTAGGCTCTTCCCGCCATGGTTTCAACTACCACATGTTCCCCCTCAACCGTGTCCATAACATAGCCGCCAAGCTGGGATATTTTCAGCCTTCCGTTGGACTTGATTTCCTTTGTCATCGCTCCAAGAGTATCCACGTGGCCGGATAATGTTACGGACTTGCTGGTATTATGTCCTTCAATGCTGGCAACAAGAGCACCCTTTCCAGTAGTTCTGACATCGAGCCCTATGCTTTGGAACAGTTCCTTAACGTAATTATTGACTTTCTCAGTGTTTCCCGTTGGACTTGGAGTCCTCAGAAGCGTTTCAAGCCGTTGAATTATTCCGTTCATTTTTATCTCCATAATATGCCTCCTGGTATAATTTTAATCTATTGATTTAATTATACAGCAAGAAGGCCAATTTGTGAAAATGTTTACAAAAACCTAGTAAAATGATGTATAATAAATATAATGTGTTGTAATGTAGATTATTGGGAGTGGTATTATGATAGAGGTCAGCTCAGGAGGAGTTGTGGTATTTGGCAACGCGATTCTGCTGTTGAAAAAATACAACGGAGACTGGGTTCTGCCTAAGGGAAGACTTGAAAAAGGCGAAAGCATTAAAATGGCAGCCTTAAGGGAAGTCCTGGAGGAGACAGGAGTAAAGGGAGAAGTTGTAGAATATCTAGGAGAAGTTAACTACAGATATAAGAATCTTAGACGGAATGAGACTGTGCATAAGACCGTACATTGGTATCTTATGAAAACCAGCTCCATGGATTGCGTACCTCAGAGGAAAGAGGGATTTGTGGATGCAAGGTTTGTTCATATCAACAAAGCCGGAGATCTGTTAAGGTATACCGATGAAAGAAGAATCATATCAAAGGGTATTGAATTAATAAGGCAGGAGGGATGATAGATGTCATTTTCATCCATAACAAAGAATGAATTGTCCCGGATAAATATTGAGGATGGCTGCTGCGCATTGGCAGAGCTCGCTGCTCTTGTCAGGATGAACGGTACTGTCCAGATTACGGGAATGCAGAACATAAATCTGAAGTTTACAACTGAAAATGCTGCGATTGCGAGAAGAATATTTTCGATTCTAAAAATGATGTACCATTCTAAGATAGAGGTCATGGTAAGAAGGAACAAGCAGCTTAAGAAAAACAACAACTATCTTATAATTATCCATGACAAAAAAATATCAGAGCAGGTCCTCAGCGATGTAGGATATATTGATAAGGATAGGAGTAATCTCTTCAACCCCAGATATGCCGTGCCTGATAAGATTGTTGCTTCAAGGTGCTGCAAGAGAAGCTTTATAAGGGGATCATTTCTAGGGGGAGGCTCAATCAGCAACCCGGAGAAAACCTATCACCTTGAATTTGTAACCAGCCACGAGGAGCATGCCAAGAGTCTCAGGGATATAATAAACTCCTTTGAACTGAATTCAAAGATTATCCAGAGGAAGGATCATTTTGTAGTATATATCAAGGAAGGCGAGCAGATTGTTGATTTGCTCAATATAATAGGTGCACACCAGGCACTTTTGAAGCTGGAGGATATAAGGGTTCTCAAGGAGGTCAGAAACAATATAAACAGACTTGTGAACTGTGAAACTGCAAATTTGGGCAAGACCATAGGGGCTTCCATAAGACAGATTGAAAGCATTAAGACAATCCAGAGGAGAATGGGAATTAACAAGCTGCCCGACAGCCTGAGGGAGATTGCCGAGGTAAGACTGGCAAACCCTGATGCAAGCCTTAAGGAAATAGGAGAATTGATGAATCCACCTATCGGTAAATCCGGGGTGAACCATAGATTCCGAAAACTGGATGAAATAGCGGAGGAATTGGGAGGAGGAGATTAATATGATTAAGAAGTCAGTAACGCTGACTAACCCGGAAGGACTTCATGCAAGGCCTGCAGCCTTATTTGTTAGGGAGGCCAATAAATTTGAGAGCAATCTTGAAATTGAATCAGAACACAGAAAGGTCAATGGCAAGAGTATTATAGGGATTATGTCACTTGGTGCGTTCCATGGAGAAACCATCACGATTTCCGCCAATGGTTCCGATGAGAAAGATATGATTGAAAGCTTGACTGAGCTTTTGGAAAAGGGCTTTGAATAGAACTGGGAGGAAAGATGAAAAATATATTGGTCACCAACAATCCCGATGTAAGGGATAGATTCAAGGACAAATTTGATGTTCATTTTCTTGAAGGCAAGGGTTATATTGAGGTTCTACTATATACAAGAGACAGAATTCACAATGGACATGAGCTTATGACGCACCCTCTTTCAGGCAGTGTCAAGCCCAATGAGACACCCTATAAAAGTATAATGGTATCTTCAAGGAAAGGGAGCCTGGATGCTTCCGGACTGGCTATTATTGAAGACAGCATAGCTACTGCAAGGAAGTTTGTAACAAACAGGTCGACTCCCGATTGGCCTGAAGGCGTACTTGAGGATTTCAGGGTTATCGACTTGTCACTTATGGAAAATGTAATAGAGAAATTAGGACATAATTAAGTCTTCTCATAAGGAGGAGACTTTTTCATTTGTTATGATTTTGTGGTAAAATCTAAGTATATCTATACGGGGAGTGAAATTATGGGAGCAAAGGGATTTGCACACCTTCATGTTCATACTGAATACAGTCTTCTTGATGGCTCAATTAGAATCAAGGACCTTGTGAACAGGACAAGGGAATTGGGGATGAATTCCGTTGCCATAACTGACCATGGAGCGATGTTCGGAGTGGTTCAGTTCTACCAGGAGGCAAAAAAGCAGGGTATCAAACCAGTGCTTGGATCTGAGGTCTATGTTGCAATGGGTGGCTATACCGAAAGAGAGCCCAAGGACAAGAATCAATATCATCTGGTATTGCTGGCTGAGAATAACAAGGGATACGAAAATCTGATGAAGATAGTATCAGAGGGGTATGTCAATGGATTCTACTATAAACCCAGGGTTGACCACCAGGTGCTCCAAAAATACAGCGAGGGAATTATTTGCCTGTCAGCCTGTCTGGGTGGAGAGGTCCAGCAGTTTATAATGGACAATAATCTGGATAAGGCCAGAGAGGTGGCTCTGGAGTACAAGGAAATTTTCGGGAAGGACAATTTCTTTCTTGAGCTTCAGGACCATGGAATTCCTGAACAGAAGACAGTGAACCAGGAGCTTGTAAAACTTGGCCAGGAGCTTGGGATAAAGCTGGTTGCAACAAATGATGTTCACTATTTAAAAAAAGAGGATGCTAGGGTGCACGATGTTCTTCTGTGCGTACAGACAGGAAAGACAATCGTGGATGAGGATAGAATGAGGTTTCCCAGCGAGGAGTTTTACCTTAAATCCCCGGAGGAGATGGAGAAGCTTTTCCCCGATCAAAAGGAGGCGCTGGAGAACACCCAGGACATTGCGGATAGGTGCGATGTTACCATGGATTTTAACACACTTCACCTGCCTACGTATGAGGTCCCCCCGGGCTACACCAATGAGAATTACCTGAGGGAGCTGTGCGAAGCAGGCCTTGTTGAAAGATACGGAGAGGTCACCGGTAAAATCCGTGACAGATTTGAATACGAATTCAGTGTAATAAAACAGATGGGATATACCGATTACTTCCTTATTGTCTGGGACTTTATCAAGTTTGCCATGGACAACAATATCATGGTCGGGCCTGGAAGAGGTTCCGCTGCGGGAAGCGTGGTATCCTACGCACTAAACATAATAGATATCGACCCTTTGGAATACGGTTTGCTGTTTGAGAGATTCCTGAATCCTGAAAGGGTCACAATGCCTGATATTGATATAGACTTCTGTTATGAGAGAAGAGAGGAAGTCATACAGTATGTTATTGGAAAGTACGGAGCCGACAGGGTTGCACAGATAGCCACCTTCGGAACAATGGCCGCAAGAGGAGCTATCAGGGATGTTGGAAGGGCTATAAACATGCCCTATGGGGAGGTAGACTACATTGCAAAACAGATCCCCACAGAGATTGGAATTACAATAGACCGAGCTCTTGAAATCAGCAAGACACTGAAGACTGAATATGACGGGAATCCTGAAGTGAAAAATCTTATAGACCTGGCAAGGGCAGTTGAAGGTCTCCCGAGACATACGTCAACCCATGCAGCTGGTGTAGTAATATCAAAGGAGCCAGTAACAAAATACGCTCCTCTCTTAAGAAACAACGATGCAATTACAACACAGTTTACAATGGTGGAGCTTGAGCAGCTTGGACTATTGAAGATGGACTTCCTGGGTCTTAGAACCCTTACAGTAATAAGAGATGCTGTTGACCTTATAAAGGAAAATCATGGAAAGGAAATCGACTTCAGCACCATAGCCTTCGATGACAAGAAGGTCCTGGACTTGTTTGCAAAGGCAGAGACGCTGGGAATATTCCAGTTTGAAAGTCCTGGCATGAGAGCTTTTTTAAAGGAGCTGAAATCAAACGTATTCGAGGATCTTATAGCTGCCAATTCCCTTTTCAGGCCGGGACCCATGAACCAGATTCCAACCTTTGTAACCTGCAAGCACGATCCATCCCAGATATCCTATCTTCACCCCACGTTGGAACCTATCCTGGATGTAACCTATGGATGCATAGTTTACCAGGAGCAGGTAATGGAGATAGTCAGGAAGCTGGGAGGCTATTCCTTCGGACGTGCCGACCTTGTGCGAAGGGCAATGGGAAAGAAAAAAATGGACGTTATGGAGAAGGAACGTCAGAACTTTATCTATGGACAAACCGATGAAGTTGGGAACATCCTCCTTTCCGGAGCCATAAGAAACGGTGTTGATGAAAAGACGGCATCCAGTATATTTGACCTTATGATTGACTTCGCAAATTATGCGTTCAATAAATCCCATTCAGCTGCCTATGCGGTTATAGCATACAGGACTGCGTGGCTTAAGGTCTATTATCCAGTTGAATTTATGGCTGCGCTTATTTCATCGATTATGGGGAACACTTCACAGGTTTCACTGTATATACAGGAATGCAAGAGACTTCAAATAGATGTTCTTCCTCCGGATGTAAATTATTCACAGGGAAAGTTCACAGTGGATGGAAAGAGCATAAGGTACGGATTGTCTGCAGTAAAGAATGTAGGGGATAACTTTATCAGAGCTATTGTGGAGGCAAGACGTGACGGTAGATTTATAAGCTTCACAGACTTTATTGAACGGATTGAAAAGATTGACAGCAACTCAATGAACAAGAGAGCCGTGGAAAGTCTCATAAAAGCTGGAACTGTTGATTCTGTGGGAGCAAACAGGGCGCAGCTGCTTTCCATTTTCGAGAAGACAATAGATGGAATCCACTCCGATAGGAAACGGAATATCGAGGGACAGTTTTCGCTGTTTCAGACTGGAGAATCTGTAGTAAGGGATCGACTTCCAGATTTGAGGGAGTTTCCCCAGAATACGCTTCTGCAGATGGAAAAGGAAATGTTGGGTATATATGTTTCAGGGCATCCATTGATGCCCTATGAAAAGGAAGTTAAGCTTCTGTCCAACTTCAGCACAGCTGACCTGATTGCTCAGGGGCTGGATGATTCCATGCATCCTGTTGGAATCAGGGATGGTCAGAGGGTGACAATAGCCGGAATAATTGTGGAGAAGAAGAACAAAATCACCAAGAACAACAATATGATGGCATTTATAAGCCTGGAGGACCTTTACGGAACGATAGAATGTATTATATTTCCGGCAATTTACGATAAGAACTATAAGCTTCTGGAGGAGGACAATATTGTTCTTCTGGAAGGAAGGCTCTCCATATCAGAGGTTGAGGACCCCAAGATTATCGCCGACAGACTTTCGCCAATTACAAAGATGAGTCTTGGGAAGGTTTATCTTAAGCTTTCAGGGATGTCAGATAAAAAAACCCTGGATGAAATCAAGGGGATTCTGGGTAAATATCCAGGAGACACTCCTGTATATGTATATTTTGAAAGTGAAAGAAAAACAGTTGCAGCTGACAGAAGCCTCTGGATTGACGGAGACCAGGAGGATGCAATTTGGGAGCTGCAGGACAGACTTGGAAAATCCAGTGTCAAGCTTTCCCAATAGGCAATGCAGATGAAATTTCAATAATTAACGGAGGGGATAAATGTGAAGACAATAGGACTACTTACCAGCGGTGGTGATGCTCCTGGTATGAACGCAGCAGTTAGGGCTGTTGTAAGAACCGGAATATACCATAATATCAGAATGCTTGGAATCAAAGAGGGTTTCCAGGGCCTTCTGGAAGGTGATCTTGATGATATGGATGTAGCCTCTGTAGGGGATATAATCCAGCGAGGCGGAACAATTCTCAGAAGCGCAAGATCTGAAGACTTTATGACTCCTGAGGGCTTCAAAAAGGCCTTGAATGTCATTGACGTATACAATATGGACGGTCTGGTTGTCCTTGGAGGAGACGGAACCTTTAGAGGTGCTCAGGAGCTCAGTGAGGCCGGAATACCTACAATGGGAATCCCATGCACCATTGACAACGACCTGGCATATACCGATTATTCAATAGGGTTTATCTCAGCCGTAGACACAGCAGTTGACGCAATCGGTCATATAAGAGACACTTCCACATCCCACGGCAGAAGCGTAGTAGTTGAAGTAATGGGAAGAAATTGCGGAGACATAGCTCTTTATTCAGGACTGGCCGGGGGCGCGGAGAGCATACTGGTTCCCGAGGTGGAGTATGATATTGAGCTGGTATGCCAGAAGCTTCTTGCAGGCAAGAACAGAGGAAAGCAGCATTACCTGGTGATTCTGGCGGAAGGTGCAGGCAGTGGAATGGATGTGGCAAAAAAAATAGAGGAGAAAACTGGAATTGAAACAAAGGTATCGGTTCTCGGATATATACAAAGAGGAGGCTCAGCAGCTTCCTTTGACAGAATCATGGCCAGCAGGATGGGAAAAAGAGCAGTTGAATTATTGATTGAGGGTAAAAAGAACAGGGTATTGGGATTCAAGTGCAATGAAATAATCGACATGGACATAAATGAAGCGTTGAGCATGAAGAAAATTTTCAATAAAGAGCTTTATGACCTTGCCTCAGTTCTATCTATTTAGGAGGAATTATTATGATGAAAAAAACCAAAATTGTAGCGACAATAGGTCCTGCTTCTGAGTCGGAGGAAATGCTCAGGGATCTGTTTGAACAGGGAGTAAATGTTTGCAGACTGAACTTTTCCCATGGAAATCATGCTGAGCATCAGGTGAGAATTGACAGAATAAAAAAGATAAGGCAAGAGATGGGATTTCCAATTGCCCTGATGCTTGACACCAAAGGTCCCGAAATCAGACTTGGGGATTTCAAGGAAGGGATTGTGGAGATACAACAGGGACAGGATTTTACCCTTACCACAAGGGATATGTTGGGAGATGAATCCATTGTCAGTGTAACCTACAAGGGGATGCCCAATGATGTTGAAGTAGGAGGAATAATACTTATTGACGACGGACTTGTTGAGTTCAGGGTCAAGGAACTGACCGATACTGAAATTGTGATGGAAGCTCTCAATGGTGGAACATTGAAGAATCACAAGGGCGTAAATGTACCCAATGTAAATATCAGCCTTCCTGCACTTACAGAAAAGGATATTTCTGATATAAAGTTTGGCGTTGAAAATGAAATGGACTTCATAGCTGCATCCTTTGTCAGAAAGGCTTCGGATGTCAACGACATCAGAAGAATCCTTGAGGAAAATGGAGGCATAAACATTGACATTATATCCAAGATTGAGAATCAGCAGGGTCTTGACAATATCGATGAGATACTTCATGTAAGCGATGGCATAATGGTAGCAAGGGGAGATCTGGGAGTAGAGGTACCAACTGAAGAGATACCACTTATACAGAAGGATCTTATCCGGAAGTGCAACAAGGTTGGCAAGCCTGTTATAACTGCAACACAGATGCTTGACTCCATGATCAGGAACCCAAGGCCAACCAGAGCGGAGGTTACAGATGTTGCCAATGCAATAATAGATGGAAGCAGTGCGGTTATGCTTTCAGGAGAGACTGCGGCAGGAAAGTACCCACTTGAAGCTGTAAAGACAATGTACAACATCGCAATAAATACAGAGAATTCACTGGACTACAAGGAGATTCTGAAGCTTAGGTCTGTAGACAATGAAATAACAACCACAAATGCAATCAGCAAGGCTACGGTAAACACTGCCTCTGACTTGGGTGCAAAGGCAATAATTACAGCCACATCCTCAGGCTATACATCAAAGGCTATCTCTAAATTCAGACCCAAGGCACCCATAATAGCTGCTACAACCAAGAAGTATGTTGTAAGAAAAATGGCACTGGAGTGGGGAGTGTATCCAGTACTTGCACCGGAAAGCAAGTCAACTGACGAGGTAATAGAGCTTTCCATAAAATCAACTCTGGATGCAGGATATGTGGATGAGGGAGACCTTGTAGTAATAACAGCCGGAATTCCCGTTGGTCTTGCAGGAACCACAAACATGATCAAGGTCCATACCATAGGTAAGGTTCTAATGAAGGGCATGGGAATCGGAAACCGGGTTGGAACCGGAAGGGTTGTAATAGGAAACTCAGAGGAAGAACTGCTATCTAAATTTGAAGATGGGGATATTCTGGTTTGCAGAGCAACCTATAAGGATATGGTCAAGTTTATGGAAAGAGCAGGTGCAATTATCACAGAGGAAGGTGGACTTACATCCCACGGGGCAATTGTAGGTCTTAATCTTAACAAGCCAACTGTCGTAGGGGTTGATAGGGCTACACAGGAGCTTGCAGCTGGAGATATTGTAACTGTCGATTCGGCAACAGGACAGATTTACAAGGGACAAGCAAAGGTTATGTAATATGTGAAATAGAAGCAGATTCTCTTTTGAATCTGCTTTTTCTTGCTTTATTTAGGTAAAATAAATATAATGTATAGGGTAGACAATCTTCGTAAACAAATTAAGAGGAGCTTGATAAAATGGGAGACAACAAGATACAGGCGGAGAAAATATATGAAATACTCAAGGACAGAATAATACATCTGGACTATGAGCCTGGAGAAGTTTTAAATGAGATTGATCTGGCTGAAGAATTTGAAATCAGCAGGACCCCTATCAGAAGAGTGTTCCAGATGTTGATGGGAGATAAGCTATTAAACATAATACCTAGATTCGGGGCACAGGTTGCACCAATGGATTTCAGAAAGATGAAATCAGTATTTGAGGTCACCAGGGAACTGGATCCCTTTGCAACAAGGCTTGCAGTTGAGAGAATCAGTGAAGATAAGATCAAGGAGCTGGAAGAAATTGTTGAGAGGCTTAAAAACTACGATATTACAACAGACTATCAACAGGCAATAGATGATGACGAACTGTTTCATGAAATCATATATTCAAGCTGTGAAAATCCCTGGCTTGAGGAAATTCTCACAAAACTCCATTACCAGACAGAGAGACTATGGCATTACGCTGAGAACTATTTTAATGAGGTGGAGCTATTCACCGATTCCCTCGGTAAAATACTGGAGGCTATTAAAACCGGGAATGTTGACGATGCAGAAAAGTATACCAGGGAACATATTGATGATTTTGTAATGAAGATAAAAAATGAAATGCTGTAAATGGAGATTGATAGAGGCACTCTAAAATCACCTTCTGGCTGAAGTTCCAGAGGGTGATTGTTTTTTTTTGAAAACATATTTTGAATATTTACAAAATACTATTGAAATACAATTGAAAAACATGTACAATAATAAACAAGAACACAATGACAAAAAGATAACAATACCTGGGGGAGGTTCCTTTCAGGGGAGTTTTTAAGAATGCTGCGAGATGATCAAGATGGGAGGAATGTTATGGAACAGGATGTTTTAATTGTAACCAACAATCCTTTGTTGGGAAATGAATTGGGAGAAATCCTTAGAGTAGATGGTGATTTTGAAAGTGTGCTTCTCGAGGTTAGGGACCTTGTATACGAGGGACATGAGCTGATAAGCCATCCTGTCGGAGCGAGCATAAGAATGCTGTTCTCACCTTACCGTTCAATTCTGGTAGGGCCCAGGACATCTGAAATCCAGGAGGTATATGCCCTCACAATTGAAAATGGAATTGACACCTACAGAAGGAGCACAAGCAACAGGAAAGTGGACCATGTAAATGCTGATGATTATGCCAGGGTTGACCTTGAGCTTCTGGAGGTCGCAATCAAGGAGCATAGTATCATACAAAACGAAAAATATCAGGAGGTGCAGTAAATGAATCTTGAGTTGAGAAAAATCGATGTGGAGGATGTAGTTTTCGGTGAGGAGACAGGGCTGAAGGATGGAGTACTAACAATCTGCAAGCAGGATATAATCGACGAGTTGAAGGAAGACGTAAATGTCAAAAGCATAAGGGTCGACATTGCAAAACCAGGTGAAAAAACCAGAATAATACCTGTAAAGGATGTAATTGAGCCAAGATTAAAGGTCGAAGGAAAGGGAAATGGATTTCCTGGAGTAACATCTGAAATTGCACAACTGGGATCGGGAAAAGTAAATGTACTTAATGGAGTTGCTGTAGTTACAATAGGCGACATAGTTGGATTTCAGGAAGGCGTTATAGATATGTGGGGAGAAGGTGCAAAGTGGACACCATTCTCAAAGACCTTGAATATCGTTGTTGACATAGAGCCTGCTGATGGACTTGATCCGCATACTCACGAAGCAACAGTCAGAGTGGCGGGACTTAAGGCAGCTGAGCTTATCGGAAAAGCAGGCAAGGATGCTGAAGCTTCATCTATTGATAAATATGAGATGTCGGATATTTTTTCAGAAACTGATAAGTATCCCGATCTTCCAAAGGTAGCTTATGTAGAAATGCTTATTTCACAAGGACTTCTCCACGATGGATATATATACGGAGTAAACAGTCAACAAATACTTCCCACACTGATCCATCCAAATGAAGAGCTTGATGGTGCGGTAATAAGTGGAAACTGCGTAGCTGCATGTGATAAAATAACCACTTATCAGCATCAGAACAATTCAGCTATTATTGACCTTTACAATAGACACGGAAAAGATATCAATTTTGTTGGAGTGATACTTACACCTGAGTTAACAACACTTGCAGGTAAATTCAGAACCTGCGATTACACAGCCAAACTTTGCAAGACCCTTGGAGTTGACGGGGTTGTAGTATCAGAGGAAGGCTATGGAAATCCTGACTCAGATCTTCTGATGATCTGCAAGAGACTTGAGGATTCAGATATAAAGACAGTTCTTATAACAGACGAGTGCTCAGGATGGGACGGAATGAGCCAGCCATTGGCGGACACGACACCAGAGGCTGTGGCAGTTGTTTCAACTGGAAACGTAAGTCATGTTGTTAAGCTCGAGCCTGCCGAAAAGGTTATCGGAAGCCCAGCGGCAATCGCTACGCTGGCAGGTGGATGGGAAGGCTGCCTACAGGAAGACGGAAGTATGGTTTGCGAGCTTAATGCCGTTATTGGCGCTACTTCAGAGATTGGATATCACAATCTGACTGTAGAACTTTACTAAAAGGAGGTTAAGGATATGTCATATAAAGTATTGTATTATGTTAATCAATTTTTCGGACAGGTCGGAGGAGAAGACAAAGCCGGAATGGCACCTGTCATAAAGGACGGAAAGGTGGGCCCTGCAATGGGCTTCGATCAGCTTATGGGAGATGAGGCTGAAGTTGTAGGAACAATAATTTGTGGAGATAACTATTTCAATGAGAATAATGAAGAGGCTGTAAAGTTTATCGTTGATGCTGTAAATGAAAAGAGCCCGGATATTGTAATCGCAGGACCGGCATTCAACGCAGGTAGATACGGTATGGCCTGTGCAGGAGTTGCCAAGGTTGTTGCGGATAAGCTTAAGATTCCTGTTATTACAGGAATGTATGAAGAAAACCCAGGTCTTGAAGAGAGCAGGAAAAAAGCAATCGTTGTGGGAACTAGCGATTCAGCTGCGGGAATGAAGAAAGCTCTGGCCAAGATGTCTGAATTGGCAAAGAAAGTCCTCCACGAAGAGCAGCTGGGTCTTCCCGATGAGGAAGGGTATTTTGCACAAGGCAAGAGACTTACAGTGTTCTCAGACAAGAGAGGCTCCGAGAGAGCCGTTGAGATGCTTCTTGCAAGATTAAAGGGCGAAGAATTTAAATCTGAGCTTCCAATGCCAGTGTTTGACAGAGTTGCTCCGGCAGATGCAATAAAGGATCTTTCCAAGGCAAAGATTGCATTGGTAACAAGTGGTGGTATAGTACCAAATGGAAATCCAGATAGAATTCAATCTGCAAGTGCCCAAAAATGGGGCAAGTACAATATAGCCGGCAAGGATTCCCTTGAAAGTGAATTCTATACAATCCACGGTGGATATGACCCTGTGTATGCAAATGAAATGCCTGACAGAGTTGCACCATTGGATATGCTGAGAAAATTCCAGAAGGAAGGCATGATCGGTGAAGTCTATGAGTATTTTTACACTACAACAGGGACAGGTACATCCGTAGGAAATTCAATAACCTTCGGAGCTGAAATCGGCAAGGAGCTAAAAGATGCGGGCGTGGACGCAGCAATTTTGACTTCCACCTGAGGTACCTGTACACGTTGCGGCGCAACGATGGTAAAAGAAATTGAAAGATACGGAATTCCCATAGTGCACATGTCGACGATTACGACAATATCCGAATCAGTTGGAGCGAACAGGATAGTACCAACTATTGCAATTCCATATCCTGTAGGAAATCCAAACCTGTCAAAAAAAGTCGAGGCAGATTTGAGAGAGAAGATGGTTAAGAGAGCAATCAACGCTCTTGCCTCAGAGGTAGAGGAGACTACGTACTTCTAGTCTGGAGGTCTTAAGACCTACAGATAATCTAAAAGGATGGTGTATCTGGAATGGAGAAAAACATAAGATGGGGGAAAGTAATCTCCTATGCGGGGGCATTTATAGCTTTCCTGATAGGATCAGGATTTGCAACAGGCCAGGAAGTTCTGCAGTACTTCAGCTCTTACGGGTATAGTGGTATTCTGGGCGTATTGATGGTATTCATCTTGTTCCTGTATGTAGGTGCTGACTTTATGCTGGTAGGACAGGAAAAACAATTTAAGAAGGGAAATGACATCTACAGATATTACTGTGGAAAGGTTGTAGGAACATTCTACGATTACTTCTCCATAGCATTTATCTATATGTCATTTATAGTTATGATAGGTGGAGCAGGGGCAACTGTAAATCAGCAGTATGGATTGCCTGAAACATTTGGTGGGGTGCTGATAGGAGTCCTTGCAGTAGCTACAGTTGTATTCGGACTTGGGAGGATTGTGGATGTTATCGGCAAAATCGGTCCGGCAATAGTCCTGATGACAATTTTCCTTGGTATTGCGGCACTGATTAAAAATCCATCAGGAGTTGTTCAGGCACAGGCTGTTATTCCTCAGATGACCCTTATGAAGGCTTCTACAAACTGGTTTTATGCAGCAGGCTCATACGTAGGCTTCTGCATGCTATGGCTGGCAGCGTTCATGGCATCCATGGGAGCAACATCAATCAGCAAGAAGGAAGCTGTGTGGGGATCGACCTTGGGAGCGCTTGGATTCAGCGTGGGACTTGTTATTATTACCCTGGGTATAATGGCCAATATAGAGCAGCTGGCAGGAACAATGGTTCCTTCACTGGTACTGGCTGGAAATATAAGCAGTTCGCTGGCAGTTGTATTCTCATTTATAGTTGTGGCGGGAATCTACACCACATCAGTTCCGCTGCTGTGGACAGTGGTCTCAAGATTTGCTGAGGAAAAGACAAGCAGATTCAGATTGCTTACAGTGGTATTTGCGGCAGTTGGAGTTTTTATAGGTCTCAGGGTACCATTTGACAGACTGGTAAATATTATCTATGTTATCAACGGCTATGTTGGGATACTTCTTCTGGTATTTATGATAATAAAGAGAATAGGTGTCATGAGAGAGAAAGTTTCCTTGAGAGTGATTGTAGAAGAATAGGAGATATGCAAGGTATGGACAAGGTTCCATACCTTATTTTTTCCGTTAAGTACAATTTTCCTCCAAACACTGGTATAATGAATATGACATTAATTAAATACGGAGGCTGCAATTGAAGATCAGCAAAAAGGAATTAATTCTAAAAGGGAACATATACAAGGTACTTGTGACCCTTTCATTGCCTATAATGATAAATAACCTGATACAGACTTTATATAACCTGGTGGATGGAATTTGGGTCAGCAAGATATCATCGGTACACTTTGCGGCTACTGCATTTGTGTTTCCGGTGAATTTTCTGTTCATAGCAATAGGGATCGGAATATCGGTTGCAGGAACCTCTATACTGTCACGGCTTGTGGGAGCTGACAAGGAAGACGAAGCAAGGGAATATGCAGCTCAGCTGATAGCAATATCAGTTTTGCTGTCTATCGCGTTTTCAATATTCGGAGTGATATTTACTCCGACGATTGTAAAGGCAATGGGTGGGACCGGTGATTTGGCGGTTTATTCAAATATATACCTACGGATTACGTTTCTTGACCTTCCGTTTCTATTCCTGTTCTATAATATAAATTCCATAAGGAATGCCCAGGGGGATACAGTGACTCCCACTGTGCTCAGCGGAATTTCAGCGTTGCTGAATATGATTCTGGACCCAATATTCATATTCGTTTTCGGATGGGGAATAGCTGGAGCTGCATGGGCTACACTACTGTCGAGAGCTCTTCTTTCCATATATGGGATAAAGCTGATATTGGGTAATGACAATGCGCTGAGACCAGAATTCAAGGGCTTCAGATTTAATTCAGGCATATTGAAGGAGCTGTCGAGAATAGGATTTCCAGCAGCCATAGGTCAGTCAGGGGCAGCCTTTGGGTTTATTATACTTAACGGCTTTATAGTCTCCTACGGTACGGCAACAATGGCGGCCTTCGGAATGGTCAATAGGATAGCATCCTTGATCATGCAGCCAGCAATGGGAATAGGCGCGGCATTGACTGCCGTTATCGGACAGAACGTCGGTGCTAGATTCTATGACCGGGTCAGGGAATCCTTCAAAAAGGCTAGCATACTGACTTTGACTTTGGGTATTTCAGGAGGGCTGGTAATGTTCCTGTTCAGCGAGCACATTGTAAATTTCTTTATCCAGTCCAAGGATGACCCAACGGTAATAACCCAGGGGATAGTATATTTGAACTGGATTGCATTTGCAACGCCATTGATGGGTATGTTCAGCATATTCCAGGGTGTTTTTCAGGGCTCAGGGCATACAAAGTACTCCATGGCAATGGAAATCGGGAGGCTGTGGTTTATAAGAATACCCTTGATTCTTATATTCAAGAATTTTACGGATATAGGACCAACGGGAATCTGGTTTTCCATGGTTTTCAGTAATCTGGTTATTGTAATCTATGGATTTTATATATACAAAAAAGGTGGCTGGAGTGAAGCTATACTCACATCAGTCTGATCTGGGAAAGGATTGAAAAGATGGTACTAATGACAGTTGATAACTTATCAAAATCATATGTTGAAAAGACCTTGATTGAAAATATCTCCTTCGGATTGAATGAAGGGGACAAGATTGGCCTTGTAGGTATAAACGGCACGGGTAAATCAACCCTGCTCAAGATGCTTGCGGGGATGGAGGAGCCTGATTCAGGCAGGATCACTACGGGAAGGGATGTAACAATATCATATTTGCCACAGAACCCGGAATTTGATGAGGATTCCATAGTTCTGGACCAGATTTTCAAAGGACACTGGGAGACTATGGAGATACTGAGGGACTACCGGAAGGCTGTTCAGGAAAACAAGGATGAAAAGGAGATTATCAGACTTTCAACCCTTATGGATACACATGGTGTATGGGATCTTGAGGCTGATGCCAAGTCAATCCTTACAAAGCTTAAAATAACTGACTTCAGTTCAAGGGTGGGATCTCTTTCAGGAGGTCAGAAAAAGCGTATTGCCCTGGCCTCTGTACTTATACAGCCATCGGATATCCTTATTTTGGACGAGCCGACAAACCATCTGGACAATCAGGTAATAGAGTGGCTTGAGGAAAGGTTTCTTCAAAGAAAGGGAGCCCTGCTTATGGTAACACACGACAGGTATTTTCTGGACAGGGTCACAAACAGCATTATAGAGCTGGATGGTGGAAATATACACACATATAATGGGAACTTCTCATATTTCATGGAGATGAAGCTTCAGAGGGAAGAAAATCTTAAGGGTATGGAAGAAAAGAGAAAGGCTTTGTACAAGAAGGAGCTGTCCTGGATGAGACAGGGTGCAAAGGCAAGAACAACCAAACAAAAGGCAAGGATACAGAGATTCCAGGCATTGGAGGACTCAGCCCAGGATTATGAATCTTCGGACATACAAATTTCCGTAGGAACTACAAGACTTGGGAAAAAGATAATCGAGCTGAAGGGAGTAAGCAAATCCTATGGAGAAGAGGTTCTTTTTGAAGACTTCACATACACTGTCCTCAGGGACGACAGAATCGGAATAATTGGAGACAATGGAACGGGAAAGACCTCACTTCTCGAGGTTATTGGAGGGCTGCTTGAGCCTGATACCGGAGAGGTTCAGGTGGGAGAAACCGTGAAGGTCGGATTTTTCCAGCAGGAGACGCCATTTATTGACGGAAGTCAGAGGGCAATTGAATATATAAGGGACGGAGGAGAGTTTATAACTACAGGTGATGGTACAAAGATATCAGCATCCTCAATGATGGAAAGATTCCTCTTTCCTCCAGATCAGCAATACACCCCCCTTGAGAAGCTGTCAGGTGGAGAAAAAAGAAGACTTTATCTTTTGAGAGTGCTTATGGAGTCGCCAAATGCACTCCTTCTGGATGAGCCAACCAATGACCTTGACATTCAGACCCTTCAGATTCTGGAGGAATATCTTGAAGAGTTCCCTGGACCGGTGGTAGTGGTATCACATGACAGGTATTTGCTGGACAAGATATGCGAGAAGGTATTCCTGTTGAAGGATGGTACGGTAAGGGAATTTCCAGGAAACTACGATAGCTTCAGAGAAGCATGGAGAGAAGATGAAAAGCAGAAAACAGCAGCGGAAGAACCCAAAAAGGAAAAGTCAAGGACAAGGAACAAGCAGCTGAAGTTTTCCTTTAACGAAGCAAGGGAATGGGAGACAATTGAAAATGAACTTGAAAATCTGCAGGGAAAGATAGAGAAGGTGGAAGTGGAAATGCAACAGGCTGCTTCTCAGTACACAAAGCTTCAGGAGCTTATGGAAAAGAAGGAGAGGCTGCAAAAGGAACAGGAGGCAATGCTTGAAAGATGGGTATTCCTTTCCGAAAAGGCTGAGATGATTGAACAGGAGAAAGACAGTTGAGAAGACACTGAAGGAATTGAAAGGAAGAGAAGATGAAGAAACTAGTATTGGCTGAAAAACCGTCTGTTGCAAGGGATATTGCCAGAGTCCTTGGAGCAAACCAGAAAAGAAACGGATATATGGAGGGCAGTGACTACGTGGTTACATGGGCTCTCGGTCACCTGGTAACATTGGCTGAGCCGGAAGACTATAACAAAAGGTATAAGAACTGGAATATGGAGGACCTTCCCATGCTTCCAAGCCCAGTGAAACTTCAGGTGATAAATGGGACCGGAAAGCAGTTCCATGCCGTTAAGGAAGCCATGAACAGAAAGGACGTAGGGGAGATAATAATTGCGACAGATGCAGGACGTGAAGGAGAGCTTGTGGCAAGATGGATCCTGGAGAAGGTTGGTGTAAAGAAGCCAGTCAAGCGTTTATGGATATCATCTGTCACAGACAAGGCCATCAAGGAAGGCTTTTTAAAGCTTAAGAACGGCAAGGACTACGAGAACCTGTATGCATCTGCACAGGCAAGGGCAGAGGCTGACTGGTACGTGGGAATCAATGCCACCAGAGCTCTGACGGTAAAGTACAACACTCCCTTGTCATGTGGAAGGGTTCAGACACCTACCCTGCAGATGATAGCTGGGCGTGAGGATGAAATCAGAGGATTCGTTCCCAAGGATTACTATGGCATAAAGGCTGAGGCAGGTGGAATCACACTGACCTGGCGAGCTCCAGGAAACAAGGATACCAAGACCTTTGACAGGGAGACAAGGGATCGTGCCATGGAGTCCATGAAAGAGAGTAAAATGAAGGTCGTTTCTGTGGAGAAAAAGACCAGGAAGCAATATGCACCATCCCTATACGACCTGACAGAGCTGCAGAGGGATGCCAACAGCAGATTTGGATTCTCAGCAAAGGAAACCCTTTCAACTATGCAGGGACTTTATGAAAATCACAAGATATTGACCTATCCAAGGACTGACTCCAGATTTCTTACAAGGGACATAGTAGATACAATCCCAGACAGAATAAAAGCTATAAGTACCGGCAGCTACAGAGAACTGGCAAGGCCGATTATGAAAAACAGAATAAAGGCTGACAAGTCCTTTGTGGATGATTCCAAGGTATCTGACCACCATGCGATTATTCCTACTGAGCAGCCTGTGGAGCTGTCACTCCTCAATGACAGGGAAAAGAAGATACTTGACCTGGTTATAAGGAGATTTCTAGGCGTGCTCTACCCGCCGTATCAGTATGAAGAAATAACTCTTAAAGGAGATATAGCGGGCGAAGAGGTACTCGCAAAGGGAAGAAGAGTACTGGATATGGGCTTCAGGAATGTATTTTCACAAAATGAGGACGAGGATATCCAGAACCTGCCTGATTTCAATGCAGGAGATAGGATAGATGTGAGCAGGGTATATGGAACGGAAGGAAAGACACAGCCACCTCCAAGATTCACCGAGGGAACACTGCTTTCCGCAATGGAGAACCCGGTAAAATACATGTCATCTGAAAGCAAGGAATTGAAGGGTATAATCAGTGAAACCGGTGGAATCGGAACTGTTGCCACCAGAGCAGATGTTATCGAGAAGCTTTTCAACAGCTTTCTTATGGAGCATAGAGGCAAGGAGATACTCCTTACGGGTAAGGGAAAACAGCTTCTGCAGCTTGTTCCTGAGGACCTGAAATCGCCGGATCTGACTGCCAGATGGGAGAAGCGCTTATCGGAGATTTCCCATGGGAAGCTTAAAAAAGACAAATTCATCGGAGATATCAAGGACTATGCAAAGAAGGTAACCAAGGAGATAAAGGACAGTGAGGAAACCTTCAGACACGACAATCTCACAAGGACAAAGTGCCCGGAATGCGGCAAGTTTATGCTGGAGGTAAAGACAAAGAGAGGCAAGATGTATGTGTGCCAGGACAGGGAGTGTGGATACAGGAAGTCCATTTCAACCATAACAAATGCAAGATGTCCCCAGTGTAAAAAGAAACTGGAATTGAGGGGTGAGGGAGAAGACAGAATTTTTGCCTGTTCCTGTGGATACAGGGAAAAGCTTTCACAGTTTGAGAAAAGAAAAGAAAAGGAAAAGAGCAAGCTGGGAAAAAAAGAAGTGGCCAAATATATTGAGAAGCAGGAGAAAAAGGATGACGATATAAACAACAGCCTGGCTGAGGCCCTGTCTAAGCTGAAGTTGTAAATAATTTAGGATAAATTCCTTAAATACAATGATTCAGCTTGTGGAGGAATCCTAATATGTTATAATTAAAATATTATCAGGGAAATAATGGAGGGAAGACATGTCAACTATAACTAATTTCAAGGTGGAGGAAATTACCAAGGACAATCCACTAATTGATGCACTAAGGACGACAATAGAAACCAACTTCTATGGAAACAATGTCACCAGAATAAACTCAATCAGTGAAGCCTACAAGCTGGCTAAGGAATCTCCCGGAACAATAGTTACGGATATGTCCGTCTACAGACCTGAGGAGCTGGGTCTTTCAACTGATTCCAGGGTCCTTTTGTTCAACGACGGGGCAATAACAGGAAGATTCGCTGGGGCAAGAGTTATAATGGGTGAAGCGGATGTAAACCAGGCAGAGTATACGACTATAGCAAGAGAGGCCGTATATCAGTCAAGGTACAAGAAACTCTACCATGCTCAGGCACTTATAGGACTTCATCCCGATTTTATGGTAAGGGCACATCTTTTAATACCATCAAACCATGAGAATACAATGTACTCCTGGCTTCTGAATTTTCAATACCTGACACAGGAATATATGAGGATGTACAAGGGATCAAAGGAATATCCCGAGGGAGATATATACGTATTTTCAGATCCGGACTATAAACCGGCATCACATCCCGATGGATTGGCCCTATTCGATCCGGAGCACAACACTGCCATGCTTCTTGGAATGAGATACTTCGGCGAGCATAAAAAGGGAACACTTACTCTCGCTTGGGGACTGGCAAACAGAAATGGCTTTGCATCTTGCCACGGAGGTATGAAAAGGTACAACTTCAACGATGGGAGCAAATTCACAATGGGTGTATTCGGTCTTTCAGGCTCAGGCAAGTCGACCCTGACCCATGAGAAGCACGATGACAAGTACGATATTACAATACTCCACGATGACGCATACATAATATCCACAGAAGAAGGATATTCAGTAGCTCTGGAGCCGTCGTATTTTGACAAGACCCAGGACTATCCACCTGCACATCCTTCAAACAAGTACCTGCTGACAGTTCAGAACTGTGGAATTACTCTGGATGAGGACGGAAACAAGGTAATTGTTACAGAGGACATCAGAAACGGAAACGGAAGAGCTGTAAAGTCAAAGCTATGGGCAGAGAACAGGGTAAACAAGATCGATGAGCCTGTTGATGCAATTGCATGGCTTATGAAGGACGCGACGTTTCCTCCGATAATAAAGATAAACAATCCGATCCTGGCATCAGTAATGGGAGCTACCCTAGCAACCAAGAGGTCGACTGCGGAAAGACTGGCCAAGAATGTTGATATGAATGCACTTGTTATAGAACCATATGCCAATCCATTCAGGACATATCAATTAAGTGATGACTACGAAAAGTTCAAGAAGCTCTTTGAAAAGAGAGATGTGGACTGCTATATATTCAATACAGGACATTTCCTGGACAAGAAGATTCCCAAGGAAGTTACATTGGGACTGTTGGAGGCTATTGCCACAGGAACAATCCAATTCAAGTCTCTGGGAAACTTTGAAGATCTTCAGACGGTTGATGTGGAAGGATTTGTGCCTGAGTTTGATGAAAACTACATTTCAATGTGGCAGAACTCAATTGCCTACAGAAAGGAATTTATCAAGCATATGACAACCTTTAAGAGCGGACGCGACAAGCTTCCGGATGAAGCGCTCCATGAGCTTGAAAAGCTGGAGGAACAGGTAGAAAGCATGAAAACAGTGGTTTAAACCACTGTTTTTCAATTAAATGATATTTTACATTGGGTAATCATGTGATATGATATATCTAATAAAGGAAAAGTAGGTGTACTATGATTAGATTAGGTAAAAGACAGGATTTAAAAATCAAGAGATTTGCTACTGTAGGCGCATATCTAAACGATGATGAGGACAAAAGCGATGATGTGCTTCTTCCAAAATCACAGGTTCCCGAGGGAGCTCAAGTTGGGGATGTTGTAAATGTTATGGTTTACAGGGACAGCAAGGACAGAATAATAGCAACCACGAAGCATTCCCTTGCAGAGGTAGGGGAAATAAAGAAGCTTATGGTTGTCAGTTCTGCAAAGATAGGATATTTCATAGACTGGGGACTGGAGAAGGACCTGTTCCTTCCATTCAGTGAAACTGTTGGTTCAGTTGAGAAGTTCAAGAGCTATCTTGTGGCATTGTATATAGACAAAAGCGATAGAATTGCAGCAACAATGAAGATAAAGGATTATCTCAGCACGGATTCACCCTATAAGGAAAACGACAAGGCTGTGGGAACAATATACAGCGTAAACAGGGATATAGGAGCATTTGTAGCCGTGGACAACAAATACGACGGGCTTATCCAGAAGAAGAATCTGTTCGGTGTCTATGAGATGGGTGAGGAAATCGAAGTAAGAGTCAATAAGGTCCACGAGGATGGCAAGCTCGACCTGAGCCTCAGGGAAAGAGGACATGTACAGATGGAAGAGGATGCGGATATTATTCTTAAGGCTTTAAAGGAGAATGATGGATTCCTGCCTCTTAATGACAGCAGTCATCCAAACGAAATAAAGAAAGCCCTTAAAATGAGTAAATCGGGCTTTAAGAGAGCAGTTGGAAAGCTTTACAAGGAAGGTATCATTCAAATAACATCAAAGGGAATAAATTTCAAGAAATAGGAGGAAGAAATGGCTAGTATAACTGTAAGTGCAAACACTGTGGAAATGATGATATTTTTTTGGGAATCAGTTGCAGACAAGGAGAAGGTAAGCGACAAGTACCTGATTGAGCTGGCTGAGCACGAGGACATGAAGACCGTGTATGACGAGGGGTTTTCAAAGGATTCCTTCAGGAAGGTCCTCTCTGCTATCTCCAACAGAGAGCTTATGAACCATCCCACTAAAAAGGAAAGCAGGTTCTGGAATCTTAACATGTGGATGCTTGAGGATATGGACAATATGAGGGAAATGGTGCAGCTTGTAAAGACCTTGAACCTGGACCATATGAAGGATAAGCTTTCCAAGGATGTGAAGGTGGTATTCGTTCCGGGAACAACAGAGGAATACAAAATTGATGGAGACAAGCTTGTAATCAACTTCTTTAAGATATCCATCAACCCTTATGGAGAAGAGAGAGTGACAATTGATGGCAAGGAATTCAATAGCTATATAGAAGAAAAAGTGCTTGAGGTTTATCAGTAGAAACCGACAACCAATCACTTCACAAACGAATCCCAATATGCTAATATAATAAGAATGCATATTGGGATTTATATTTTTTGTGAAAGGAAAACATCACCATGCGATTCTTAAAAGACAAGGAATTTATGAAGGGAATGCTCGCAATAGCAGTTCCCGTAGCATTACAGAACCTGATATCCTCATCACTGAACATGATAGATACTCTGATGATAAGCAGTCTTGGACAGGCAAGCATCGCAGCCGTAGGACTGGCAAATCAGATTTTCTTTTTGTATATACTTCTTACATTCGGAATCAATAGCGGATCGTCCATATTTATAGCCCAGTTCTGGGGGAGGGATGATATTCTCAGTATCAAGAAGGTAATGGGACTTGCAATAACCATAAGCACATTTGCTGGAGCAATATTTACCTTTATTGCACTGGTGCTGCCAGAGCTTGTCATGGGACTGTTTATTGATGAAGCCGAGGTAATAGCCCTTGGAGCATCTTACTTAAGAATTGTAGGACTGTCATATATAATCACAGCCATATCCTTTGCCTTTTCAATAGCCCTTCGAACCACAGGAAGACCAAGGGTCCCGTTGAAGGTATCAATAATATCATTTGGCGTGAATACCTTCCTCAATTATATCCTTATATTCGGAAAGCTGGGAATGCCTGCAATGGGCATAAGAGGTGCAGCACTTGGAACACTGATTGCCCGTATTGTTGAGATATCATTGATTCTATACGCAATCTATGGAACAAAAAGTATACTTGCCGCAACATTCTCAGAGTTGATGAGCTGGAAGAAGGATTTTGTAAAGAGATATATCGATACAATCTATCCGGTAATACTCACAGAGGGCTTCTGGGCACTGGGACAGGTCATGTACACGGCTGCCTACGCACGTATTGGTGAAGAGGCAACTGCTGCCATCCAGCTTACAAACACAATCCAGAACGTATTCTTTGTAATTGTAAGAGGACTTGCCAATGCCTGCGGGGTTATGGTCGGTTCCAAGGTAGGTGCAGGGGAAGAGGATACTGCATTTGAATATGCCATAAGATTTATTGCGATCTCAACAGTATCAGGGCTTGTACTTGGAGTTGTTATGGCGCTGGGTCCAGACTTGCCACTTTCGCTGTTCAGGGGCATTGACCCGGGGTTGTATGCAGTATCAAGAAGACTACTTGTGTTTATGGGATTGACCTTTGTGATCAGGGTCTACAACACCATTGTCATAGTAGGTGTTCTCAGGTCAGGTGGAGAGACAAAGGTTGCAATGAAGATAGATTTAGGCACTGTTTGGTTAATTGGAGTGCCTCTGGCATTTATTGGAGCATTGGTGTGGAAGCTACCGGTGGAATATGTATTCCTTTTGGTAACTATGGAAGAGGTAATAAAGGCAATTCTTGGAATACCAATTATAAAATCGAGAAAGTGGATAAAGAATTTAACCTAGACTGCAGGCT
>JBNJCX010000025.1:0-25444 GCA_051744365.1 Bacillota bacterium | reverse complement strand
CAAATAACAATAGGAAGCAGTAATCAAGCCGGCTTGATTACTGCTTCCTATTGTTATTTGAATCTATTCCCTATTCAACAGTAACTGACTTTGCCAGGTTTCTCGGCTTGTCAACATCGTTTCCTCTAATCAGTGCTGCATGATATGAGAGCAGCTGAGGAAACAGAACAGCCAGTAACGGCATAAAGATATCAAAGGTCTCCTCAAGATATATTACCTTGTCACAGACTTCCTCCAGATCTTTGTTACTCTTTCTGGTGATGCCTATTACATAGGCTCCCCTAGCCTTTACTTCCTTGATATTGGATACCATCTTGTCATAGATTCTAGACTGTGTTGCCAATGCTATAACTGGAGTTCCTTCCTCTATAAGGGCAATGGTTCCATGCTTCAGCTCCCCTGCAGGGAATGCTTCAGTATGGATATATGAAATCTCCTTAAGTTTCAATGCACCCTCCATTGCTGTAAAATAATCGAGTCCCCTTCCCAGGTAAAATAATGAGCTTCTATCCTTTATGGTCTCTCCGATTACCTTTGCTGTTTCATCACTTTCCACAAGGGATTCCTCCACCTTCCTTGAAAGGCTCTTCAACTCATCCAGTATCTCTCTATAGCATCCTTCCAGAAGTGATCCCTTGAGTCTTCCAAAATACAGCGCGAGCATGTAAAATGCGACAAGCTGGGTTGTGTATGCCTTGGTTGAAGCAACAGCAATCTCCGGTCCTGCCCAGGTATAGAATATGTCATTCGATTCCCTTGCAACTGAGCTCCCAACCACGTTGGTGATTGAAAGAATCCTTGCTCCCCTTGATTTTGCATCCTTGAGGGCAGCAAGAGTATCTGCCGTTTCTCCAGACTGGCTTACAATCACCACCAATGTATTCTCATCAATGAAGTGCTCTCCATATCTGAATTCTGAAGCAATTTCCGGGATTATGCTTACCTTGAGGAATGTCTGGAAAAGGTACTTGCCAACAAGGCCTGCATGGTAAGCAGTTCCGCAGCCTACTATATATACCTTGTCAATTGCCTTTATTGTGTTTTCATCTATATTGATGTTTTCAAGGTAAATATCTCCATTTTCATCCAGTCTTCTGTCGAGGGTTTCCTTGATTGCAGAAGGCTGCTGGTAGATTTCCTTAAGCATAAAATGCTCATAGCCTTCCTTTGTTGCTGACTCAACATCCCATTGGATTTCCTTTATATCCCTTTCTACAGGTTTTCTACCGATTGTGTATATTTCATAGCCATCTGATGTCAATTTTACTATATCCCTGTTCTCAAGATAAATTACCTTATTGGTATGCTTAAGTATTGCCGGTATGTCAGAAGCTATAAAGTTCTGACCTGATCCAACACCAAGGATCAAGGGGCTTTCGTTTCTCACTGCAATTAACTCATTAGGGTTATTCTGTGCGACCACTGCAAGAGCATATGCGCCCTGTAGTCTTTCCTCTGCTGAAAAAACAGCCTGCAGAAGGTCCCCTTCGTAGTAATAATCAATAAGGTGGGCAACTACCTCTGTGTCAGTCTCTGATACAAATTCGTATCCTTCAGCCTTCAACTCATCCTTCAGCTTTCTGTAATTTTCAATAATCCCATTGTGAACCACTGCAATTGAACCATTCGCGTTCACATGGGGATGGGAGTTTATATCTGAGGGTGCTCCGTGTGTAGCCCATCTGGTATGGCCTATCCCAATGCTTCCAATAATGGGCTCCTCTACAAGACTTTCTTTTAGATTGTTCAGTCTTCCCACTCGCTTTCTAGTTTTCAGTATTCCATTTTCAATCAAAGCAACCCCTGCAGAGTCATAGCCTCTGTACTCGAGCTTTTCGAGTCCATCAAGTATAATATCCTGAGCATTGTTACTACCTATATATCCAACTATTCCACACATATTATTCCTCCTTGTAAATACCCGTTCCGTAAAAAGACGCCGGCAAGCCGACGTCTAATACTTAACCAGTGAATTTATATGATGATCCTTAAGCTTGTCTCTGCCATTCAGGAATGTAAGTTCAATTAGAAACTCCAGGGCAACCACCTTACCACCGAGGGATTCAATCAAGGTAGCAGCTGCGGATACTGTTCCCGCCGTTGCCAAAAGGTCATCCACTATTGCAACCCTGTCGCCCACTTTAATAGACTCTGTATGGATTTCCAGCGTATTTGTTCCGTACTCAAGTTTATATTCATAGCTTGTGGTCTCTCCAGGCAGTTTTCCAGGCTTTCTTATGGGTACAAACCCTACACCAAGCCCATAGGCTACTGCAGCTCCGAAAAGAAATCCTCTTGCTTCGGGACCAACTATATAATCAACATTCTTATCTTTAAGGTCTTCAATCATCATGGTTACTGCAGATGTAAAAGCCTCTGCGTCTCTTGTAAGTGTTGTAATGTCCTTAAAGCTTACACCTTCAATTGGAAAATTTTCAATTTCTCTAATTTTAGACTTAAAATCCAAAATTTTTCCTCCTCTGTATAGCAAGTTTATTATTCTTCATACCTAGTTTACCATATAAGCCTGTATTAAAAAACATTTTTTTACAGCATAAAGCCTTCCTCCGAAACTCTTCTAGATAAAGGTTTGTACAATTCGTGGGGATCCATTTCAGGGTTCTTTCTGTGGATTATGTCAAAGGCAATTTTCGCTCCTCTGTCCATACCCTGACATCCTGCAAGCAATACTATATCATCTTCAACTGTTTTTTCAAAGACCTCCTCCAGCACCTCCTGAAGAGTGTCGTAGATATGATATTTCAATCCAGCCCTATCAAGAACCTCTCTGAAGACTTCCTCCTCCTTAATTGAGACAGTGTCTTTTTCTGTAACGCTGCCCATACTTCTGGTTGCTATTATCCGTTCTATCCCAAGCCTGTTCTTCCATTCCACAAGCGCCTTGGCATTTTCCGCGTTTACGGTGACTCCTCTGTTTCCCCTGATGGCATAGGCTATGTGTATCTTGTTCTTCTCCATATCTGCGATTGTTCCCAGAGTACTGTTGATATTCTTGATATTGGCAAAGTGATCGTCTATTATGGTAAATTCCTTCTCATATATAAATTCAAACCTCCGTTCAACACCACTGAATTCGCCTAGGGCTTCTTTTATAATTTTGCTGTCAATACCTTCTACCAGCGCAATACCTATTGCAGCCATTGCATTTTCAACAGAATGATACCCAGGTATTCTCATCATTATATTAAAGGTTCCTTTATTGATGATTCTGTCGCCAAGGTCTATGTCTTCTTCAATGACAACATCGAAGATTCCTCTTCCCTTTACAAGCTTAAGATTTGAGCAGTTTATCATTCCCTTCCCACCATATACTGAAATGGTCAATACTCTTGCCTTTGTATTTTCAACCAATGATTCTATCCTCTCATCGTCTACATTCAGAACTGCAACCGCTTCGGGCTTTGCTCCTGTTATTAGGGAAGACTTTACTTCCCAGTATCTTTCAAAGCTGCCGTGCTGGTCAATGTGCTCGCGGCTGAAGTTATTGAAGGATACAATATCATAGTCAATATCATTTACCCTGTAGAGTTCAAGGGCTGATGACGATACTTCCATAACTGCACGATCCAATTTTTCTTCTACCATTTCACAAAAAATGGACTGAAGCTCAAGGCTTTCTGGAGTAGTAAGACTGGCAAGCTCTATTCGTTTTCCGGTCTTTGACAGAACACTTCCTATTATACCGGTACTGTAGCCTGCCTTTGTGTAAATCGAGTCCAGAAGAAATGTTGTAGTGGTTTTACCGTTTGTTGCAGTTACACCAATTACAGTCATTTTCTTTGAAGGATTTCCATAGAATCTGCTGCTTATCCTTGAAAGGGCTTCTCTGCTGTTCCTCACCCTTATCTGGCATACTTTTCTGAGGTCCTCCTGAAATTCCTCTACAATTAAAGCCACGGCTCCCTTTTCAAGAGCCTGATTTATATATAAATGCCCGTCAGTGACATAGCCCTTTATTGCAACATAAATATTGTCTGGCAGGACCTTTGCCGAATGGCAACTGATCCCTGAAATTTCTATCTCCATATCGGGATTCCTGATTTCTATAATTTCCAATGGTTTAAATAGTTCTTTAAGTTTCATGGTTTCCTCCTATCTGAATATCTTCTTTAGAATCTTTCCCAGAACTATTGATGAATAATATAGACCTGGAGCTGGGTCATCAAAGCTCCATACTGCAGGTACCTTCTTACGGAACAGTGATTTTACAACTTCAGCTGTAGTCAGCTGCCCCTGCTTGATGTAGTCTCTTATCGCCAGCACATCCTCAAACAGATACTGAAAGACATAGCCTGTGTCTGCCTTGACTACTTCAGACTCAAGGGGTTTCCCAATCATATCTCTGTAAGCAACATATGTGAAGTTTATTCCCGCTTTATACAATAATCCATTCAATGTTGTAGTCCTTGTGTTTATTTCTATAAGATAATATTTGCCAGTGTTTTCGTCCATCTTAAACTCAATTTCACCAAAACCCCTGTATCCAATCTTTTCGACAAATGAAATCCCAATCTCAGCTAGTTCAGGTACATGTACCTGCTCTGTATAGACTGAAGCCCCAAAGTTTATTGGAAACTGTCTAAGCTTTCTGCAAGTCATCCAGTGTGTGACCTTTCCAGTCCTGTCCACATAGTAATCGAAGGTATACATGTGGTCATCAAATCCAGGAATAATCCTTTGAACAAGTACTTCCAGGTTTTCTGCCTGAGCTTTGCTTAATGCATCTTTAAGTTCCTCTTCATTGTTACAGTAGAATATTTTTCTTCTGAATACCGCAACAAAAGCTGGTGAGTCAGTGGGTTTAACTATGCAGGGATATCCTAATTCTTTCCTTGTTCTTTCGTATAAATTATCTTCATATGGCATAATTGTCTCAGGTACAAGCAATCCATGTCTTATCGCCAATTCATTAAGGCTCTCTTTTTTCATCACCTTTGTCCAAAGTCCCTGCTCCTCCATAGGAATCAAATAGTATTTCTTTAATTCTTCGAGGTTTTCATCAATAAACTCAGCATAAGGGTCTGCGCTGGGAAAAAGTAGTGGTTTTTGATCTTCTGCTTCCCCAATTTCAACCAGCTTTTTCAGGTATCCTTCCTTATCCTTTTTGAAATCAGGTGCCATTTCGTGTCTACCCAGATATTTGGATTTTGCTCCGTAGAGCTCCTTATCAGTATAATCAACAGCTATGGTTTCAATCCCCTCATAGCCCAGAGTTCTTATAATGCTAAGGCCAATGTAATAATTTGTTCCAAGAACGACTGCTTTGTTTGCCATAAAGATTTCCTCCTTAAAAATATCCCATACACCAATGTCTTCCTACATAGTGATGGGATTAATATGTTATTGAGGCTCCATTTCCTTCTGAAAAAACAGGAATACACCTGCCATTATAAAAAGGTCTCCTATGCTAAGTATCTTTGGCAAAGGATATGGTCTGTCTATAAGAATTATATCCGCAAGATAGACAAGTCTTGTATCTCCATCAACACCAGTGTGCTTTATATCAAATTCCCTGTCGGGAAGTACTGATTCCTGCCCAATCCCAGTGATACCGGTCAATGATACAGGCATTTTACCCCCGTTTGATGCTATTACGGCTGCATTAAGAAGTACTCCTACAAGGAGTACCTTCATATAATTCTTTTTAAGATCGAGATAAATTGCCATTACCAATATTATGTAAGATAGAATTATTACGTAAAAAAAGTTTTCTTGGAGAAAGTCATATATGACTTCAAGCTGGAACCTCCTTGTTATCAATAGACTGGTTTGAGTAAGGGTCGCTAAAAACAGAAAAAAAACTCCTTCTAGTTGAACATTCTCAAGATTTCGAAATTTACCGCCTCTCAGCTTGGATATGATAATTGAAAGAGCTGCTGGTTCTAGAAACATATTATCACCTATTCTTTTATGATTGACACAAACACTTTGACCAATTCTGGATTAAACTGTGTTCCTGAATTCTTTCTAAGCTCATCCATTGCCTCCCCCAGGGTCAACGCCTTTCTATATGGTCTGTCAGATGTCATTGCATCATAGGAGTCTGCTATTGTCAGTATGGCTGCCTCAATAGGAATGTCCTCACCTGCTAGACCATCGGGGTATCCGTTGCCATCGTATCTTTCGTGATGATGCTTGACGATTGTCGTTATATCGGAAAGGAAATCAACCTTACTGATTATCTCTGCTCCAATGGCAGGATGTCTCATGATTTCCTGATATTCCTCCTGAGTAAGTTTTGACGCCTTGTTTAGTATGCTGTCATTAATTCCGATTTTGCCTATATCATGAAGTATAGACGCGGTCTTTATATTCTGTATGCTTTCAAATGGTAGATGATATGCCTTTGCAAGATCAACAGCAAATTTCTCCACCCTGTTTGCATGACCGCTTGTATATGGATCCTTTGCCTCGACTGTCTTGTTTAGTGCTTGAATTGTAGAAAGGTAAAGGTTTCTCATCTCGATGTAAAGCTTAAATGAATACCTAGCCAGAAGCAATGGTCCAAAGAACAGGATAACTGCACCATAGCCATATCCTATAAATGCAAGGGCTATAATAATTCCAATTGATCCTACTGCCAACGAACTAGGAAAAGTGCCTTTTATGTTGCCAATCCATGTCTCTGAAAATTTTGAGTCGCTATTAAGTGAAAGATATCCTGATATAATAGAAGTATTAACGAACGCACCAAATAAAGTTATAACAATGGTTTGCAGTAAGCTAAATTCTCCTATTTTACCACCAATATTTAAATATACTAGACTCATAAGTGCAGTAACTATAATACTTTGGGATACATTGAAAATCGATTTATGTGGAGGTAGATTCAGTATATGAACAAAGCCTCGGCCCTCAATCTTTGGAAATCTTAATAAAAATCCAAGTCCCGCGGTTGTCGTTGCCAATAACGGTCCTCCGATAATAATTGTTGCGATATTGATGGCATATCCCACGGAAACGCCAATTGTATTGTTAGGCATAGGTATCAAAAGGGATTCTACAACTATGGCTAGAATTGTCCAGAATGCAAACATTCCAAGACTATCAATTGAATATTTCATAAATATGTATATATATAAAGATGATGCCAATACAACAAGTGTTCTCAAATAAAGCTTAGTTCTGTTGTTAAGAGCCATATTCATGCCCCCTTCTGAAATATATAGTAAATGCCGGCTTAGAGCTTACTTGAAAATTACTAGATTAGTGAATAATTTGCGCCTGCTGCTAGAGCTAATGCCAATACGCTTAGTAGTACGCTTGCGATTTTTTTCATCGAATATAGCCTCCTTTAGAGTACTATGCCGTTCGCTAGTGTGGCATGCTATATTCGCTTCGCTAATTAAAAAGTGTGGTTCAGCCGGCATTTATCACTATTTTGTGATAAATCTGTTGACAGCATCAAGTGTCGCCTTGACAACCGCCTTATTGTAATCATTGTCTATAACGCTTACACCACAAAGTCTGTGCTCTGTCCCGCCAATAATTCCAGTGACACAGATTACTACTATATTCGTCCCAGCAACGGGAACCTGTCTGATGTCATCGAAAAGAAATATGTCGCCAAAATCGCTGGCCTGCTGAACAACATCCAATGTTGTTTCCACAAGCATTCTGTCAATGTTCCTGGCAGAATTAACACCGGATTTTGAGCTGGTGTATTCTTCGTTGTCAAGGGAAACTGTAATCTTTATTGTAGCCCTTGAATCAAGGGTCTCCCTCAATACTCCGTCAAGCTTGACTCTGCTTGCCTTTCTCTTAAGGGTGTCATCAAGAATCTGTGCTATGCTTATTTTCTTGTGATCTACGCTGACATCATATGTCGCCAGTAGAATTGACTGAACATCCCTTGCAATTTGCTTGGGTCCTCTATGGCCGTTAGCTACAAGATGGATCTCATCTATACAGTCGCCATCGCCAAATACAATTTTACTTGAAACAACGGATTCAATTTTCTGCAAATTATCCTCCATAAGCTTATGGTCCATATTATCCCTCACAATATATATGTATTTAGCAGAATATTCCACTATAATAAGATATTACCACTATTTGTGCTGCCTTTCAATGATAAAGTAGCCATTTCATCAAAATAAAGCGGTAATTCCAAAAAAAAATAAGAAAAGCATCCAAAGATAAGTTAAAGGTAACTTTCCTCCATACTCATATACGGAAAGTTCCTGTTTCTAAAAAAGGTGGAACTATCCTATTCGCGATAAAAAACTGGCAAATCAATGCCAGATTTATTATTCAAATGTTGATTTCCTCTTGTAAATTGTGTATGGTAAAATTCTCTTTTTCTGTCTCTTTCCAGTTTTTATATTTTCCATAATTATATCAACAGCCTCTTCACCAAGCCTGTTTGCGTGTATCTCCACTGAAGTTATGGGTACTGTACACTGTCTGGAAAGAAGACTGTTGTTAAAGCCTGCAACCATTATATCCTCAGGTACACGAATTCCCTTCTCCATAAATGCTGATATTACCCCATATGCAACCACATCATCTGTTGCAACAACCGCATCAAAGTCTTCTCCGGAATCCATAATCTCCTTTGCATACTTGTATCCAGTTTCCTCGTCAAACTCTCCGATATAGAGTCTTCCTTCCTTTCCCTCAATCCCATGATCTGACAAGGCTCTCCTGAAGCCTCTTATCCTCTGCTCCGTCACTGTAAGGAATCTTCCGCCTGTTATAAGGGCAAATCTTCTACAGCCCTTTTCAGCCAGATAGGCTGTCAGCTCGTAGGCTGCCTCCTCATTGTCATTATCCACGTGATTTGAGTCATCCCTTTCATCAGAGGGTGAGCCTATTACTGAAAATGGAAACTCTATTTCACGAAGGTAGTCTATTGAATTGTCCTCAAGCTTGCTGGTCATAAGAAGAATTCCATCTACCTTTGCAGCCGACACAAGTGCCTTTACAGCATCAAGGTCATTCTCAATACTTGCCGTGGAGGAAAGAAGTACATCATAGCCTTCTCTTGTGGATGCCTTTATTATACCTCTAAGAGCTTCAGGGAAGAAGGGATTCAAAAGAGCCTCTCCAGGCCTGTCGGGCATAATCAGACCAAGTGTCTTTGACGAATTCCTAGCCAGATTTCTGGCTATGGCATTTGGATGATAACCAAGTCTTTTCATGTGGATTAATACCTTCTTGGTGGTCTCTTTGCTTATTCTCGGGTTTTTTGATATCACCCTTGAGACAGTTGATGGAGATACGCCTGCTTCCTTGGCCACATCCTTTATGGTCACCCTTTTTTTCTTTGCCATAATCACACCTCTATCAATCGTTTATTCTCTCACCAGTCTCGCCGTCAAAATAGTGTATGGCAGTTATGTCAAAACCAAATGTGTAGGTTTCTCCCTCCTTGTATTCGAAATGTCCCGGTGTTGATATCACAAGATCTGAACCATCCTTCAATGTTGCAAACAAGGTCTTTTCCTTGCCCAGCATCTCAATAACATCTATAGTTGCATCGAATGTATCTCCGAATTCTCCTCCGCTTTCAAATCTTTCAGGTCTGATTCCTATTGAAATTTCCTTGCCCTCGTAGTCTACAAGAACCTTTGCATCCTCCTCTGAAGGGGTCAGGGTTATTGTATCAGTTTCAGACACAAACTTCCCGTTCCTGTATTTGCCCTCGATAATATTTATCGTAGGAGATCCTATAAACTTTGCTACAAACATATTTGCCGGCTTATTGTAGAATTCTTCCGGAATTCCGACCTGTTGGATCTTACCGTCATCTAATAGTATTATCTTTGAGGCCATAGTCATGGCCTCGGTCTGGTCATGGGTTACATATATTGATGTGGTACCCAGGCTCTTGTGCAGTCTTACCAGTTCAACCCTCATATGCTCCCTCAATTTTGCATCAAGGTTTGAAAGTGGTTCATCCATAAGGAATACCTTGGGATTCCTTACAATTGCCCTGCCAAGTGCAACCCTCTGCCTCTGTCCACCGGATATGTCAGCAGGCTTTGCATAAAGATAGTCCTCAATCTGCAAAAGGTTGGCAGCCTCCTTGACCCTTTCATCAATAAGCTTTTTTCTTTCCTTTCTCATAACCAATGAAAATGCCATGTTGTCATAAACTGTCATATGTGGATAAAGAGCATAGGACTGGAATACCATTGCAATATCCCTGTCCTTTGGTGGTATGGTATTTACCCTCCTGTCGTCAAAATAGAGGTCACCTTCTGTTATAGAGTTAAGTCCTGCTATCATTCTCAGCAAAGTTGTCTTTCCACAGCCTGAAGGGCCAAGTATTACACAAAAGTCCTGGTCGTCAATTTCAAGATTTATATTTCTAAGGGTGAAGTTCTCCCTTCCCTCATATTTCTTTCCTAGATTTTTCATTATTACCTTCATGGTCATTGTCCTCCTATCCTTTAACAGAACCGCTTGTCAAGCCTGATACCAGCTGTTTTTGCAACACAATAAACAATATGACTATCGGTATTGCAGTCAGCAAACCACCGGCTGCAAATGCAGGTTGATTCATGGTTCTAAAATCACTTATCAGTGTGAAAAGTCCCACTGCCAAAGTATATGAACTTGGACTCGTTAGCAGTACCTTTGCCAGCAGGTAATCCATAAAGGGACCGATAAAGGACCAAAGAGCGATGATTGTAAGCATTGGTCTTGCTATGGGCATAATAATCAACCTGTATATATCAAAGTTGGAACACCCATCTATTTTAGCAGCATCATCAAGCTCAGTGGAGACAGAGTCAATGTAACCCTTTAGTATGAAAGTATTTGAAGCAATGGCAGGACCAGCATATATTAGTATAAGCATCATCTGTCTGCTAAACGCAGGTATAATCGATGATACGATTGAATGCATTGTAAAGAATGCAGTTATACCAGCAAATGTTGGTATTGTCTGAATCAGCATTATTGCCATCAGCGATGCCTTTCTTCCCTTGAATCTATACCTTGAATAGGCATATCCTGTGAAGGAAACCATTATCAGAGTCAAAAGAGCTGTACTTACTGCTATAAACAATGTATTCCAAACCCATGTCAGATAATATGTCTCCTTGTATAGAAACTCAAAATGCCTCAATGAAAACTCAAAGTTTTGGTTCCCCATAATATACTGCTGCTGTCTTCCATTGAATGCAGAAACTACCATCTGAAACAGGGGCCATACAATGGCAATAACCCATGCCATAAGAACAGTGTAGGACATTATCAGTCCTATGATTCCTGCCATGGTAAGGGGTGGTTTGTCTGACAAATAAAGTCCTTTTTCCTTTTTCTTGAAAAATGCCATTATAATCTCCCCTCCTTAAATCCCTTGGACTGTCTGAATCCTAAGAATGCAAAGAACATTACGCCAAGTGAAATAAATATTGTTATTGCAGCTGCAATAGCCTGATATTGATTGACCAGTGCCAACTTATAGACATAGGATATCAAGAGGTCTGATGAACCTGCTAAATTACCATACTTCTGTGGGTCAAATGGACCGCCGCTGTTAAACAGGAATATAACTGAAAAATTATTGAAATTGAATGTATATTGAGTTACCAATAAAGGTGCTATCTGGAACAAAACAAGCGGCACTGTTATTCTTCTGAGTTTCTCAAATGTCGATGCGCCATCTATGTCTGCTGCCTCATACAAATCTCCTGGTATTGCCTGAAGTACTCCTGTAGTAAGAAGAAACACATATGCACTCCCAAGCCACCCTTGTATCAAAATCAAAGCAGTCCTTGTAAGGATAGTATCGTTCCTTATTTCTATTCTGCTGTTGAAAATAGAATTCAACAATTCAGTGATTACTCCACCTGGGGCTACCATTATGCTGAAAAACATAATAGTTATGAAAGCAGGCACCGCCCAAGGCAGTATATATATGGTTCTGAAGAATTTCTTTCCTTTTATTCTATCGTTATTGACTAGTAAAGCAAGGAAGAACCCTAATAATATTGCCAGTGTCGTTGCAACCAATGTCCATATTATGGTCCAAACAAATATAAGCCAGAAAACACTTCCTGCAAGACCTTCACCTAGTGCTATAAGTCTGTAGTTATCAATCCCGATCCAGTCGAATTTTGACTGATTCTGTGGATTCATATTGGTAAAGGAAACCAGTAATGTTGTTATAACAGGCACTAGAACAATAAACACTATTACGAGCATCGCAGGCAATGAAGATATATAGGGGAACCCTTCCTGAAATAACATTCTCTTGGTCTCAAACCAATTAGGTGGACGAATTCCGGAGATCATGTTTTTCTCAGTTGAAAGTACATCCCTGAAGGATCCGTATAATAACCCAATTGAGATCAGCAACAGGAAAATTGCCACTACTCCTTCAATCATAAATATAAGGGACTTGTGTACCCTTGCACCACCTTCTGCCAGGGATATAAGTCCTGCGATCCCCTCTCCTTGATAATTCCCATAGCCAAGGGCATATGGGATGGCGACGAAATAAATAAAGAAACTGGCAAGGAAGAAAAATATGGCTTTCCTTCTTTGACCGTTGAGTATCTGACCCAGTCCAGGCAAGATAGGTGTTAAATATGCAACAATTGGCTTCTTCTTAGCTATTTCAATTGGGATTTTTCTTCTGGTATCAGCTACATCGGCTTTTAAAACCTTTTCTTCTCTTTTAATACCATTTGACAACTCCCTTTTTTTACTTCGAATGAAATCCTTATTTTCTTTAGATGGGATTTTATATGATTCCAATCTTACCTGATTCTTGTATTCCCTTTTTAATTCCCTTATTGCATTTGTCTCTGCCTTACTTGAAATTATTCCTTCTTTTCTTCTGTCTTTTACTTTTTGAATTTCTTCGTTTCTTATCTTTTTAGCTTCTTCCTTAAATAATTTAAGTTCATTTTTCAGTCTGGCATCTTCTTCGGAGTCAAAAGTGGTTTTTTGCTCCACTGCCTCTTCAAGCTCACTTTCAATGCCTTCTATAAAGTCAACAATCTCGGGTATCTGCTCCACATTGATTTTGCTTTCTTTAAACTTGAACTCTGCCTCATAGGTGAGCTGCTCATACTCCTTGTAAAACTCCATCTTCCGCTGGTGATAATACATTCGGATTTTGAGTTCCTTGACCTTCCTGTTCATTGTGTCAGGAAGGGATTTTTTAAATTCAGCTTTACTATTTTTCAATGACTTAAGAAATGCATCTTCCTCGTTATGGTATTTTTTAAGCTTGATATTATGTGGATGCTTGTTTTTATCTGCAATTAGTTTCATCTTCTCCGACTGGAAATATAATTTTTTCTCCTTGTCGGTTTCCTCTCTGATTTTCTTATCCAGTATGGCAATTTCCAACAAATACTTGTTTTTCCTTTTGTACTTATTGCCAATATTGTCCTTCAGATATAAACTGTAGGTTGCCAACTAATTCTCACCTCCCATACTATCCCTGGATATTCCAATTAAAAAATAAATATAAAATATAAGTCCTGTATATAGAAGTCCGTTAATATAAAAGAAAGCCGACTGGAAATTCATATCAGCATTTGTAAATGCCAGACCGCCAAAAGAAAGTATGACCCAGATATAGACCATTATTCCAGTGAATCTTGTCCTTGTAGCAGTAAGAAAAGCTGTGACTGCTATTGATGACGGAATAATAACTTTCAAAAAATAAATAGAGAGATTTGAGGAAACATACTGAGAAAATAGCAGATTGTCAGGTATGTCTTCTGGAAAGTTCTCCATTGCCCATTGAAGGAACATTCCTCCGTCCTTGCCCAGAATCAGGGCTTCTATGGAAGCAACCAGGATCAACAAACTTGTTATCAGCAGTAATATGTAAAATTTGCCCAGTGACAGATGATTCTTTTCAGTCATCGATTTTCCTCCAAAATTAGATAAATTTATTGGGAACAGAGCCTAGGCTCTGTTCCCAAAATTATTTAGTAGTTCATCATCATGGACTCAAATGATGCCTTCATTGCATCATAGGCTTCCTCAACAGATCCAGGGTTAACGGAAGACCATGAAAGAAGACCGTTCTTCCAGGTATCCCATACAGATCCCCACTCTGTAAACAGAGGTCTTGCTGGAGCTGTGTCATAGGATTCAAGCACTGCTGATATTACCTTCTTGTCTGTTTCAGAAAGATCTGAATTCAGATATTCATCAGTTGCTACGTTTTCCATTATTTTCCCTGTAGCCTTAAAGAAATCAACTGCATATTCCCTATTCATGATTTCTTCAATTACTGCCTGTGAAAGAGCCATTTTATCAGCATCCATCTCATTTCTTGAGTTGATGGCAAGTCCCCATCCGCCTTTCCAGTGTGCAAGTGGGTATCCTTCAACAAGAACCTGGTTGATAGGTATAATGTCAAGGTCCTCTCCATCTCCTGCAAGTGCTGAAAGACTTCCTGTTGACCATGGTCCTTCAAGTCTGATTACATTCTGTCCGCCAGTTGAAAATTCAGTGTCCATGTAACCCCATGCTGCATTTTCGTCCCAAAGAGGTGTTCCTGCTGTATAATGAGCATTCCAGTACTCATAAAGAGCTGTAAATACTGCCCTCTGCTGCTCATTCAGCTCTGAGAATTCCTTTGTCATGTCTGAGTACAGCTGACCTGATTCATCATGGCCAAGAAGCTCTATTCCGCCTGCATTGGCAAATGCTACTCCGAACCATGCATCAAATGCAGGTATAAGCATATCCATATGTCCAAGCTCAGTAAATTCAATTTCATTTTCAATGTCAATTCCCTTTGATTCAGCGTTTGCTGTGTTGACAAAGTTTATCAGGGTCTCGATATTCATTGGGAATGCAAGATAATCTCCATCAATATTAAAGTTTCCGCCAAGTCCTTCGTCATAATTGTCAAATCCGCCTACGTTCCCAGCCATTGCCATTGCATCCATTGGTGCAAGAGCTTCATTGCTGGAAAGTCCGTAGATTCTGTCAGCTGGTATTGCAAATACATCAGCAACGTCTTCATTCGTTACATCAGTTGCATCCAGTACATCAAGATGATCAAATGAACCTGTCTCAATAAACTCAATAGTTGCATCAGGATGCTTTTCCATAACTCTTTCAATTGCCTGCTCGTAATATTCTCTCCAGCTTGATTCAACCTGTACAGAAATGCTCGCTGCCAAACCTTCCGCAGGAGCCTCTCCTGATGGCTCTTCAGGAGCCTCGTCTCCTCCTGTTGAACATGCTGTTACAGTCAGTGCCAATACAAGAAACAGCACCAGTAGTAAATTTTTTTTCATTTTCTCTCCCCCTAATCTTTTTGTGCATACGATTGCATAAAATGCAAAAATATAATTTAACCCTTCCACTTGGAAGAATTAAATACGTTGTGATGTAGGTCAAAGGGGCAAAAGCCCCTGACCCTCTATATTTTATTGATTTTCCAGATTTCCTGTGCATATTGCTCTATAGTCCTATCTGAGCTAAACTTACCCGAATTTACCATATTTAACCAACACTTTTTAGCCCAGCCATATCTGTCTCTATAGTCAGCATCAACTTTTTCATGGGCTTTCCTGTATTCGTCAAAATCCTTAAGGATAAAATAGTTGTCAGCCCTGTGCCAGTCTGTCCCATAAATAAGGGAATTATATAACTCTCTGTAGGCTCCCTTTTCATCAGTGAAGGTTCCGTCGATTAAAGTATCCACGACTCTCTTCAGCTTCTGATCTCCCTGGTATATCTTTACAGGGTTGTAGGTATCCTTGATTTCTTCGATGTCCTCTACTCTTAAACCGAATATATAGTTGTTTTCTTCGCCAGCTTCCTCTACAATTTCAATATTTGCACCATCGTAGGTTCCGATTGTAGGTGCTCCGTTGAGCATAAATTTCATATTTCCTGTTCCTGAAGCCTCTTTTCCGGCAGTGGATATCTGCTCTGAAAGATCAGCTGCTGGGAACAGCTTCTCTGCATATGAAACTCTATAGTTATGAACAAATACAACCTTCAATCTTCCCTTCGTCAGAGGATCGTTGTTGACGAGCTCTGCAATATCATTGATAAACTTAATAATTGCTTTTGCCCTGACATATCCGGGTGCAGCCTTTGCGCCGAATATAAAGGTCCTTGGTACAGTGTTCTTCTCAGGATTCTCCTTTATTTCATAATACAGGTACATGATATGAAAGGCATTGAGAAGCTGTCTCTTGTATTCATGAAGTCTCTTTATCTGAATATCAAATAAAGAATCTGGATTTATACTCTTTCCCTCTTCCTGTTCAATATAATCAGCCAGCTGATTCTTCTTTGTCCATTTGATATGGAGGAATCTGTCCAATACATCATTGTCATCTGCAAAGCTTTCTAGGTCTTTAAGCATTTTTAGGTCTGTTATCCAGTCCTTGGAACCAAGAAGCTCTGTTATGAGATCTGACAGCTCCGGGTTTGACTGGAGCAGCCACCTTCTCTGCGTTATACCGTTTGTTTTGTTGTTGAATTTTTCAGGGTAAATTCTGTACCAGTCATTCAGCTCCTGGTTTATTAAAAGGTCTGTGTGGAGTCTTGCTACACCATTTACTGATTTTGATCCATAAATTGACATCCATGCCATTCTGATGTTTCCATTATGGATTATCTCGTATCGGTACATTTCATTATCCTGTATTCCTTTGCTCTTTAAATCATCATGGAGCATTGAGTTTATCCTGATGATGACTTTATATACCTGTGGTATCAGCTCCTGGTAGTATCTTTCAGGCCACTGCTCCAAAGCCTCAGCAAGGAGTGTGTGGTTGGTATAGGCAAATGTTGATTTTGTTATGTTCCATGCCACATCCCAATTAATGCCCTCTTTTCTTGTCAATAGCCTCATAAGCTCAGGAATAGCTACGGCGGGATGGGTATCATTCAGCTGAATTGAATGGAAATCAGGGAATTTTTCAAAATCCAAGTTCTTTTTCTTGAATTTTCTTAACATATCCTGTAGAGATGCCGACACAAAGAAATACTGCTGCTTCAATCTCAGCATTTTCCCTTCCTCATATGAATCGTTGGGATAAAGAACCTTTGCAATATTCTCAGCATCGTTCTTGGCCTTTACCGCCAGGTCATAATTCTGGTTATTGAATGCTCTGAAGTCAAATTCCTCAAGGGATTCTGCCTTCCAAAGCCTCAATGTGTTTATAAGCTTATTTTCATATCCTATTACAGGGTAATCATAGGGTACTGCGTTTATCTCTCCACCCTTGAAGGTTACACGGACAATTTCCCCGACCTTTCTGATTCCCCAGGGATCTCCGTATTTGGTCCAGTTATCTGCCACTTCAATCTGCTCACCATCTACAAATTTCTGCTTGAAAAGACCGAAGTCATACCTTATTCCATAGCCTTCCATAGGATATCCGAGGGTCGCTGCTGAATCCAGGAAGCATGCTGCAAGTCTTCCCAGACCTCCATTTCCAAGTGCGGGGTCTTCCTCTGATTCTTCTATCTGATTGTAATCCACCCCAAAATCCTCCAGGATTCTTTCCACTTCCTCTTTGGATCCCATCCCCAGCAGATTGTTGGTCAAAAACCTTCCCATAAGATACTCGGATGACAGATAATATGCTTTTTTCATACCCTCCGTCTTCTTGGCTGATTCATGCCAGTTGGGTAGAATTCTTTCCATCAAAGCCTTTGACAGGGCTACGTATTTTTCTGTGTCCAGCAGCTCATTGAATTCACCACCAAAGGTGGTCATGGCGTAAAGCTCTATTCTCTTCTTTAAATCTTCGTGATTCAACAAATTAATCCCTCCTGTATATCCTGGTAAGCAGTGCGATTCTTTCAGCCAGGCCTTTATTCAAGTCTGACTTCCTGACTCTCCAGGTCCAATTATCTCCTAAAGTAGCTGGCGTATTCATTCTGGATTCCTCTCCCAAGTCCAGAAAATCCTGCATCTGGGCAATGGCCAGATATGCTCCCGTGCACCAGGCTCCCCTAATAAGTCCCCAGTTATAGCCCTCTACATCATCATCCAGCTTCAGGTACTGTATTGCATATCTCTTTTCCTTCAATGGCGCTGTGCCAATCCAATCCCTTACTGTCTTGTTATCATGAGTCCCAGTGTATATTATGGAGTTTCTCTCATGATTGTGTGGAAGATAATCGCTGTCTTCCTCAGGGTCGAAAGCAAACTGAAGGATTTTCATTCCAGGAAAGCCTGTGTCTTTTATAAGCTGCACCACCTTATCTGTCTGGAAGCCAAGGTCTTCAGCAATTATATCTAGCTCTCCAAGCTCATCTCTGATTTTGTCAAACAGCTTCATACCAGGTCCCTTGACCCATTTCCCTTTGACTGCGTCAATTGAGCCTGCCGGTACCTCCCAAAAGGATTCAAATCCTCTAAAGTGATCTATTCTCAAAGTATCATATAGCTTGAAACTATGTTGTATACGCTTTATCCAGAAATTGTAGCCATTCTTTTCCACAGCATCCCAGTCATATACTGGATTCCCCCAAAGCTGACCAGTTGAAGTAAAATAGTCAGGCGGAACTCCTGCCAGAGTTATAGGTTCAAAATCCTTGTCTAGCTTGAACAGATAAGGGTTAGCCCAAATATCCGAGCTGTCACCCGAAACATATATGGGAAGGTCCCCGATTATCCTTATACCCCTTTTATTTGCGTATTCCTTCAGTTTTTTCCACTGTTTCATAAATAAATACTGGGTGAAAACCCAGAAAAACAGTCGTTCCTCTTCCTTAACCTCCAGGTTGTTTACCTTAGAGCTGTTGTAATCCTTCAATTCTTTTTCCCATAGCTGCCATGCCTTGTTGCCCTGAAGAGCCTTTATGGTCATAAACAGGCTGAATTCTCTCAGCCAGAATCTGTTTGCATCGTAGAAAGACTTCAATTCAGGCCACAGTTCCTCTTTTGACCTGTTATATGCTTTCCTCAGGATGCTGTATTTTCCATGGTACAGTTTGCCATACTGTACCCTTTCAGGATTGCCTCCCAGATTCTCTGCCAATACCTCTTCCCGAGTTATATACCCCTTATCTATTAGCTCATCCAGATCTATAAAATATGGATTGCCGGCAAATGAAGATATGCATTGATACGGTGAATCTCCGTAGCCTGTCACTCCCAATGGAAGAATCTGCCAGTTTTTCTGTCTGGATTTGTGGAGAAAGTCAACAAAGCTGTAGGCTTCTTTTCCGAAGTCCCCTATTCCGTAATCTCCTGGAAGTGACGACACGGACATCAGTATTCCGCTTTTCCTCTTCTTCATTAATCCTCACCTTCTTTCCATTTTTTTCAAAATTGTGCAACCGTTTGAACACAATATAATATTACCCCATATGTGGGTAGTTGTAAACAACTCAAAATAATACCATCAGAAGGTTTCTTTTATCATCTGATGGTATTAATATTTTCAAAATCTATTTATTTTCTGAAAATTCATTGATTACTCTGTTTTCTTCATAGCTTATCCAATCGCTGTAACCTCCAAGGTACAGTACCGGCTTCAGTCCAACCTCCTCCATAAACATTGCGTTTACTGTGCCAGTAATGCCGGACCCGCAATGAACCAGTATCTTGTTATATTTTTGAAGATCCCGGTAGTGATTTTTCAGCTTTTCTATCTCTGAATCCCATTTGTCCATATTTTCAACAAGCTCTGTCCATGGATAATTAACAGATGTTGGAATGTGACCTGGGATTCTATCAATGGGTTCGATTTCTCCCCTATACCTGTCAGGCGTCCTTGAATCCACCACTACTTCGTCTTCCTTCTGAATTGCTCTTCTTACATCCTGAACATCTGCAATCATATCCGGTTTTTTAGACAACGTCAGCCTTCCTCCTCTCGAGGGTTCGGGTATGTCTTTTGAAAGGTCATAACCTCTATCCTTCCACTCCTTTATTCCACCTTTTAAAATGTACACTTCTTCCTTCCCGATATATCTCAACATCCACCAAAGTCTGCCTGCCATGGCGAGCTCTCCGTCATCGTAAGCCACTACTGTACTTTCGTTATCGACGCCTAAATCATTAATAGTCTGCGAAAACTTCATCATATCCGGCAAGGGGTGCCTGCCTCCATGCTCTCCAACATTTCCTGTCAATATGTCCTCCATTGGGATGAATATAGCTCCATCTATATGACCCTTATTGTATTCCTCAAGTCCATATTCTTCATTTCCCAGCTGGTATCTTACATCAAAAATCAGCAGGTTATCCCTGCCTGAATTCTCCTTTAGCCATTCGCTCGTAACAAAATTTTTCATCCGCCACAGCCTCCATTTATCAAAAAATTATGAGGGTACACTGCAAATCTTGTGTACCCTCAAATTATTCAGGTCTCTAGAATCTCAGTATTGCCGCTATAGGTTTGCTTGAAGGCATTTTTCCAGCCTCCATCAGATGTACAGTCCCTCCATTGAAAAGTGTTTGCATTGCAACAAAATCCATAAGGTCTACATGTCCCACATCTTCTTTGTTGTTTACGTCCAAACTATTGTCAGTCTCGTTAAAAATGCCCCATTTTTGTACATCTTCAGCAATAAACACAGTATCTACCCCTCCACTGTAAGCTGAAAGTACTATCCTTTCGATGCTGTCACTTGCAAGCTTGGAATCTGTGTTTATAAGGGTCTTGAATTTCTCAGCCTCTTTCTGGAGACGTTTTTCAACTCTCGGAGAGAATATACCCCTCGCCTTTTCATGAATATCCTTTTCTCCAACACCCTCCGGACTTCCTTTAATTGATTCCTCCATAAGATTGGAGTAGGAGCTTACATCTCTGTACATAGGATAGATGTAATCAACTGAATAAACAATCAAAGGGTTTTTTGTTTCCTTTAGCACCCTATTCACTTCTTTGTCTATGCTTCTCAGGTGCTTGGAAATCTCATTCTTTTCAGTCTTGCTCATTTCATTGTAGCCATGCATCGCAGGTCCGCCTCCCGATGCTGCCCCTTTAGGGCTTGTGGCTTCCTGATGCAATTCATTGGCTGGGACATAATTCTCAACCAGTTCATCTATTTCCGGAACTTCTATTTTTCTTATCCTGTAGGGATCTGCCTCAAAAAGTCTTACCTCTGCCTGACTCAATGTAAGTATATTAAATTTCTCTATTGAAGCAAGGAGTTTAAGCAAGGGCTTTATATAATATCTGTTGGAGACAATTGCTATCTCCTCAACATCCAGAGGTAATCTAAAATATTTCATGCCCTCCGGTGAAACTAATATTGCAAGTCCTTTGTCCTGATTCTGCCAGAAAATTGTTTCATCAAGCAATCTGGTCGCTGGCTTCAATAATGACTGAGCATCCCTTTCAGAGAATCCTTTTTCCACCAGACCTCCTTCAGCATTCCTCAAGAGGTTTTTCAACCTGATTCTGCTTTGATTGGCTTCCTGAGCATGTCCAAAAGTAGGTAGATAAATGGAGACAAGTCCATTTAAATCCATCTGTGATAATTCCTTTAATACATCAAGGTCTAATTTTTCCATAGATAAACCCCTTTCATTGTTATTTCCTCACAGCATTACCTGTCTGCCGTGTTTAAATCATCAGTAATTTATTAATCAACTAGTTACTATACTATTACCACTATTGTTTGATTCAAAACAATTGAGAAGGGTATTTTGAAAAATGTATCCCTCTGAATTTGAAAAGAAAAATATTATATGCTAGAATATAAGTATTGTTAAACCCCCTGAGGGTATGGAGGTGGCATAGTGAAAGAGAAATTGCTAAGTGTATCATCAATATTCTCTGCAGTTGCAGCATCCCTTTGCTGAAGCGGCGGCCTGATATTGGCATCCCTGGGTCTGGGATCTGTAGGAACTGCATATTTTGCGAATCTAACTAAATACAAGCCAATTTTTGTCGTAATTACAGGAATTCTTCTATATAAGTCATATTCAATGATGGAAAAGAAAAATGCCGGAAAAACCACAAGAATTATATTCTGGGTATCAGCGGCACTGGCAATATTGGCACTATATTATCCAACTATTCTTGGATTATTTTACGCCTCATAAGGGGCGTATTTTTTTCTTTTAGTCCATTTTTCTGTATAGAGTTGCAAGACTTATCCCTAGCTTCTTGGCAAGGGCTTTTTTTGATTCCACATCATCTCCCACAATCTGAATCCTAGACTTAATCAATTCCCTCTCATATTCCTTGGTCAGATCGGCAAGACTCCTGCCTTCCTCAATAAGATTAGGTGGTATTTTTTTCATCATATGATCGCTTGTAATTTTTGAACCGGTTGAGAAAATTACAGCATATTCAACAAGATTTCTCAGCTCTCTGATATTTCCTGGGAATCTATACTTAAGAAGCAGATCCTCAGCTTCAGGATTGAATCCTAAAATATCCTTCCCGTATATATTGCTGAAATTCTCGAGAAAATACCTTCCCAGAATAAGTACATCATATCCTCTTTCTCTCAAAGGAGGTATGTATATCGGGACGATATTAAGTCTGTAGAGAAGATCTTCTCTGAAACTTCCTTCCTGGGACATTTTTTCTATATTTCTGTGGGTCGCTGAAATTATTCTTGGGTTCACCTTAATTCCTTTGTACCCACCTACTCTTGTAATCTCTTTTTCCTCAAGAGCTCTAAGCAGCTTTACCTGCATTAGATAAGGCAATTCGCCTATCTCGTCCAGAAACAATGTGCCCTTAGTCGCCGCCTCAAAATAACCTTGTTTTCCAGATTTACTTGCTCCTGTAAATGATCCCTGCTCATAGCCGAACAACTCGCTTTCTATAAGATTTTCAGGAATTGCACCACAATTCAGAGCCATAAATACCTGGTCTCCCCTGGGTCCAGCATGATGTATTGCTCTGGCAAATATCTCTTTTCCGGTACCAGTCTCTCCCATTATCATAACTGAGGCTTCATTTTCAGCTACCTGAATGGCTTGTCTTCTGACCTGCTTTATTACCTCACTCTCACCTAGTATCTGGTCAAATGTAACCATGTCATTATCCTTATGGGACTTCAATACAGATTTCTTCATTTTGTTGAAGTCACTGAAAACGAGTATATAGCCCTGCTGTATATTGTCTCCTCTAATTGGATTGCTCTGTATTATAAATTTGCCACTCCCAAAGGATACTGGTCCAACTTCTCCGCTGAAGCTCTTCTCAGAAAGCTGGTTGATAATACCCTCTGGAATAAGGTCAGAGAGTCTTTTTATATCTGCGTTAATTCCCATTCTTTCCTTTATGAAACGGTTCATCGTTGCAATTCCATGGGAATTGTCAAGAACTACAATTCCTTCATCTATTGAGTTTATAAGAGTGGACATTTCGTTTGACCTGTACTCAAGAAGCTGTCCATAATCCTTTTCATTCAGCATTGTATTTATTATTCCCGTAAGTTGATTCTCAAAGGTTCTGTAGCCATCCATATTGGCTATAAGGTTAGCTCTTGCCTTTTCATCGAATGCACACAGCCCGAGAACTCCAATTATATCTCCTTTGTAATCTATGGGCAGACATATTTCAACAAGCTCATTGCAATTATCCCTGTTCTCACATTGTAGGCATATTGATTCTTCCCGGGGATTTTCAATAAGATAGTGCTCCCCTGTGGTTATACACTTGTGGAAAGCTGAATTCAAGGGAGCCATCATTCCTATGGCATTACCGTGGAGTCCAGTTCCTACAATTCTTCTTAATTCATGGTCCACAATTGTGATATCGACATTTGTTACTGAATACATTGCTTCAATAATATGCTGAAGCTCAGGCTTGATACTGTTCAACAGACCCATGGAATCTCCTTTCTCAAATATGATAATTCTTTCTCGTTTTTGCGAAAGCTCTAATGCCAGTTACTAGCTGGTTTGATTATGACTTATAATATAAGATTATCATTATTGAGAATTCTTTGCAACGAGAATAAAATCATATATCCAAAATCCCTCGCTAAATGGGTATCCATGTGTTCGGTATTGCTTGGCATGGTACTTGCAATTGTACTTATGCGAGGTGATTAAATGTATAAGAACAGTATTCTTGTAGATATTCTTAAAGACCAGGTTTCTCCAGCTCTTGGATGTACAGAGCCTGCTGCAGTGGCCCTTGCGGTTTCACGTGCCAGGGAAATCTTGGATGCACCAATAGTTGATCTTGAAATTACAGTAAACAATAATATTCTTAAAAACGGCATGAGTGTGGGAATTCCTGGAACCAGCGAAAGAGGACTCCCGTTTGCAGCCGCCCTTGCAGTTTTGGTAGGCAAGTCAGAGTATGGCCTTGAAGTTTTCAAGGATGTTGATGAAACTAGCATAGAGGAAGCGTTGGAAATGGTTTCAAATGGTATGATAGGGATTGTTTTGGACAAGTCCAAAACCTCCTTGTTTATCCAGGCTGTGGCAAAGAGTGTAGAAAACACCTCCATAGTAACCATAGAAAACGCCCATACGAACATAGTCTTTGAAGCCATTGACGCTGAAATTATCATGGACAATAGGAGTGAAGATAATGGCTCAAAGGATAAAAACAACGGTTCGAAGGATATAAAATTCAGAATCGTGGACTATTCAATTGATGATCTTGTTGATTTTGTAAACAATGTCCCAATCCAGGAGCTTGATTTTATCCAGGCCGGCATAAATATGAATCTTAAGCTTGCTCAGGTAGGCCTTCTTGAAGATATCGGCCTTGGAATCGGAAAGCACTACATAGGCCAGGCCAACGATATCCAATCAAAGGCTAAAGCATTTACGGTGGCTGCTTCAGAGGCAAGAATGACAGGCTATCCACTCCCTGTAATGAGCAGTGCAGGTTCTGGAAATCATGGTCTTGTTGCCATAATACCATTGTCAATCATCGGTCCTGAGCTCGGTTATGACAATGAAAAGGTCAAGAGGTCCATTGCATTGAGTCACCTGGTCACAATTTATGTGAAGGTTCAACTGGGTGCATTGAGCCCTGTTTGTGGCTGTGCCGTTGCAGCTGGTCTTGGATGCAGCGCAGGACTCACCTATATTCTTGATGGTACTGTAAACGAAATAAAAGGCTCAATTACTAATATGATTGCCGGGGTGTCAGGAATGTTTTGTGACGGAGCAAAAATCGGTTGCGCCTACAAGCTGGGAATATCCGTTGATGCAGCCTATGATGCATCATCAATGGCAAGAAAGGGGATTGTAATCCCGGCAGACAATGGTATCCTGGGAGCCACTGCTGAGGAATCCATTGCTAATCTTGCAAAGGTATCAACTGAGGGCATGATCAATACAGATCCTGTAATACTGGATATTATGATGAATAAATGTTAAGCTATTAAAAAAAATGACCATTCCCTATTTGGAGTGGTCATTTCCTTGCTCTAATCTCAATAGCTTTTCCTTTATATCTGTTCCTCCGCCAAATCCTGCCAAATCACCGTTGGCTCCAATAACCCTGTGTCAAGGTATTATCAATGCTACGGGGTTCCTATTGTTGGCATTTCCAACTGCCCGGTAAGCCTTTGGATTTCC
>JBNJCX010000024.1:0-29260 GCA_051744365.1 Bacillota bacterium | reverse complement strand
AAAAAATAGAGGAAAGGATGTGGCAAGATGTCAATATTTAACGAGAGCTCAAAAGTAATCGTAATTGGCGATAGAGACGGTATTCCAGGACCAGCCATGGAAGAATGCATAAAGACCACACCTGCAGAGGTAGTATTTTCAGCAACTGAGTGTTTTGTCTGAACGGCTGCAGGAGCAATGGATCTTGAGAATCAAAAAAGGGTAAAAGACCTGGCTGACAAATACGGAGCGCAGAACGTTGTCGTATTAATCGGCGGAGCAGAAGCTGAATCAGCAGGATTGGCTGCAGAGACAGTAACAGCAGGAGACCCTACATTCGCAGGACCATTGGCAGGAGTTCCGTTGGGACTTAAAGTATACCACGCAGTAGAACCAGAATTCAAAGAATCAGTTGATGCAGATGTCTACGATGACCAGATCAGCATGATGGAAATGGTACTTGATGTAGATGCAATAATCGAAGAAGTGGCATCAATGAGAAAAGAGCACAGCAAATATTAGACTCCTGAAGAAATAAGGAGAGGAGGGGATATTATGGCGAAAATAAAAATTGTACACTATATAAACCAATTCTTTGCTGGTATAGGTGGTGAAGAAAAGGCTGACATCAAGCCGGAAGTCAGGGAAGGCGCTGTAGGGCCAGGTATGGCAATACAGGCGGGTTTTGGGGGAAATGCTGAGGTTGTAGCGACAGTAATATGTGGTGATAGCTATTTTGGCGAGAACATTGAGGATGCAAAAAAAGAGGTTCTAGAGATGGTAAGGAGCTACGAACCTGACCTGTTTATAGCAGGGCCTGCATTCAATGCAGGAAGATATGGCGTTGCTTGCGGAACTATCACTGAAGCAGTGCAAAATGAGTTGAATATTCCTGCTCTTACAGGTATGTATATTGAAAATCCTGGAGCAGATATGTACAAGAAAGCAGTGTATGTAGTGGAAACAAAAAACAGCGCAGCTGGAATGAAGGATGCGGTTGCAAAGATGGTTCCTCTTGCAAAGAAACTTCTAGACGGCGAGGAAATCGGATCACCAGCTGAGGAAGGATATATTGAAAGAGGAATCAGAAAGAACTACTTTACTGAAAAAAGAGGATCCCAAAGAGCTGTAGAAATGATTGTCAAAAAGCTTAAGGGCGAAGAATTCACTACAGAGTATCCAATGCCAAACTTTGACAGGGTAGACCCAAATCCTGCAGTAAAGGATATCTCAAAAGCCAAAATTGCTCTTGTGACATCAGGTGGCATTGTACCTAAAGGAAACCCTGACCACATTGAATCGTCTTCTGCATCAAAGTATGGAAAATACGACATCGATGGAGTAATGGATCTTACAGAAGAGACTTATGAAACCGCACATGGTGGATTTGACCCGGTCTATTGCAATGAAGATTCCGATAGAGTTCTTCCTGTTGACGTTCTAAGAGATCTTGAAAAGGAAGGCAAAATCGGTGAGCTGCACAGATACTTCTATTCCACAACCGGTAATGGAACAGCTGTTGCAAGCTCCAAGAAATTTGCCGGGGAGTTCAGCAAAGAGCTTATAGCTGATGGAGTAGATGCAGTTATCCTGACATCCACCTGAGGAACCTGTACGCGTTGCGGTGCAACGATGGTAAAGGAAATTGAAAGAGCGGGAATTCCTGTAGTTCATATCTGTACAGTAGTACCGATATCACTGACTGTAGGTGCAAACAGAATCGTTCCTGCCATAGCTATTCCACATCCACTTGGAACTCCATCACTGGATAAGGATGAAGAAAAGGCATTAAGAAGAAAGATTGTTGAAAGGGCTCTAGCGGCACTCGAGACAGAAGTTACTGAGCAGACAGTATTTGAAGAATAAGGGATAACAGCAAATGGGTGATAGTAGATGCTACACCCATTTGCATAATCAATATTCAATGGAGGTGACTCGTTTGAGTTATTCAGTAGTAAAGGGAACAAGCTACGTTCTTGTGCACGCACCTGATATGGTACTGCACAATGGTACAACACAGACAATGGAAAGAAATAAAAATCCGGAATCAGAATATCTTAAGAATTTACCAAACAGCCTTAGAAGCTTTGACGATGCTGTAAACTACCTGCCAAACCAGGTATATATAGGAAACAATAAGCCAGAGGAGTTGAGAACCAATCCTCAGCCATGGGTCGGTAAAGATGTTCAGGGAGCTTCAAGAAACGGAAAGCTTGGCGAAATCATGCCACAGGATGAGTTTATTGGACTTATCAAGATTGTTGATGCCTTTGAGCTTGTAAAGCTGACAAAGGATTTCACTGCAGATGTCAAGAAAAAGCTTACCGACCATCCACTGGTAAGTGATGAATTGGTTGCAAAGCTCAAGGAAGGCGAGGAAATGGCCGAAATCCAGAAGCTTATTGATGAGCAGGGAGCAGAGCCTGTTTATATGAACAACCAGGTTATTGGATGCATAAAGAGAGCACACGATGTTGATGTAAACCTTAATGCACACGTAATATTTGAAAACCTTGTATCAAAGGCTTCAGGAGTACTTGCAGCACTTCACCTGCTGGACAAGGCAGATATAAATCCTGAGGATATAGAGTATGTACTTGAGTGTTCAGAGGAAGCATGCGGGGATATGAACCAGAGAGGTGGAGGAAACTTTGCCAAAGCTATTGCAGAGGTTTCGGGGCTTTTAAAGGCTTCGGGATCTGATATAAGAGGATTCTGTGCAGCTCCGACACATGCAATGATTTCAGCTGCATCACTTGTTAAAGCGGGTACATTCAAAAACGTTCTGATTGTATCAGGAGGGTCAACAGCTAAACTTGGAATGAACGGCAAGGACCACGTTAAGAAAGAGTTACCTATTCTTGAGGACGTAATTGGTGGATTCGCAGTACTTGTTAGTGAAAACGACGGTATAAGTCCAGTTTTGAGGACTGACCTTGTGGGAAGACACACTGTAGGTACTGGGTCATCACCACAGGCTGTAATAACATCACTTGTTACTGAGCCACTTGACAGAGACGGTTTGAAAATAACTGATATCGACAAGTATTCAGTTGAGATGCAGAATCCAGATGTTACAAAGCCTGCAGGTGCCGGAGACGTACCAACTGCCAATTACAAAATGATAGCTGCCCTTGGAGTAAAAAGAGGCGAGCTTGAAAGAACTGCTATTAACGACTTTATTGTAAAGCACGGAATGGAAGGTTGGGCTCCGACACAGGGACATATTCCTTCAGGAGTACCTTATGTAGGCTTTGCAAAGGAAGATATTGAATCAGGAAAGATTAAAAATGCAATGATAATAGGAAAAGGAAGTCTTTTTCTAGGAAGAATGACAAACCAGTTCGATGGAGTTTCAATAGTTATGGAGAAAAATCCTGGAGTAGTGGAGGAAAGCAAAGGCGTATCTGAAGAAGAGGTCAGAGGTCTTGTAGCAGAGGCTATGAGAGATTTTGCTTCACATCTCCTTCAAGGTTAGAGGTGATAAGATGTCTGAAAACAATGTAAAAGCCATTATTGGCAAGGTATTCAACGACATTGCCGATGCCATGGAGACAGGCCAGTTCGGCCAGAGGGTAAGAGTTGGAATTACTACCCTTGGAAGTGAGCTTGGAATTGATAACATGGTAAAAGGAGCTGAGCTTGCACAGAAAAGAGACAGCTCTGTGGAGGTAGTTCTTATTGGACCAAAGGTTGACTCTGACCTTACCCAGGTAGTCGTTGAGACAGAAGGAGAAGGTTACAAGGCAATGGAAAGAATGCTGGATAAGGGAGAGCTTGGAGGTTGTGTAACACTTCATTACAACTTCCCGATCGGAGTTTCCACAGTTGGAAGAGTAGTAACGCCGGGAAGAGGAAAAGAGATGTTTGTTGCAACCACAACTGGAACATCCTCTTCACACCGAGTTGAAGCCATGGTTAGGAATGGAGTATATGGAATAATTTCTGCAAAGGCTATGGGAGTTAAGAACCCTACTCTTGGAATTCTTAATGTAGATGGAGCAAGACAGGTAGAAAGAGCATTCAAGGAACTTATTTCAAAGGGCTATGACCTGAAATTCTCAGAATCTGCCAGAGCAGACGGAGGAGCCGTAATGAGAGGAAACGACCTGCTTGCAGGAACTCCTGATGTAATGATTACAGACACTCTGACAGGAAATATCCTTATGAAGATGTTCTCATCATTTACAACAGGCGGTAGCTACGAGTCCCAGGGCTTTGGATATGGACCTGGAATCGGTGAGAACTACGATAGACTTGTGCTTATACTTTCAAGAGCGTCAGGATCTCCTGTAGTCGCCAATGCAATAAGCTATGCAGCTGACCTGGTTAAGGGTGATGTGCAGGATATTGCCAGAAAAGAATTTGCGGCAGTTAACAAGGCAGGCTTCAAAGAAGTTCTTGCTTCGCTGACAAAGGAAACTAAGAAGGAAGCCAGCGATGAGAAGGTTGAGGCACCTGAAAAGGAGCCTGTTACCGGAACAATAGATGGAATCGATATTATGGAGCTTGACGATGCAGTAGAGGTACTTTGGAAGAACAAAGTATATGCTGAGTCAGGTATGGGCTGTACAGGACCGATTGTTATGGTCAATGAGACTAAATTAAGCGAAGCATTGATAATCCTTTCAAAAGCAGGTTATGATGTTGGCGAAGCAGAGCCCTGCTAGTCAGTTACCCCGGATTTTTCCGGGGTTTCTTTTTTTTTTTTTTTTTTTTTTTGGATAATTACATTGAAATAGCATGATTATGCGATGAATCTGGATTGATTCCAATTAAGCCAGACGAATTGTTAAAGCCTCCCGAATCTGATATAATTGAATTACGGAAGTAAGGAAAAGGAGGTGGGACATATGAAGTTAAATTACGACCTTACCCTTGAACAGAGTCAGAAGCTAATTATGACGCCGGAATTGAGACAGGCAATACAGCTTCTTCAATACACAAGTCTTGAACTGAACACTTATCTGAAAAGTGAAATGGAGGAAAATCCTCTTCTTGAGTTTGAGGCACAGAATGATGAGATTCAAAGTGTGGAGAACCTGAAAGAGGAAAAGGACATTGACTGGAAGGAATTTCTGGAAAGCTACGACGATATAAGCTATAGGTCGGAAGTGGATAGAAACAGGAAAGAATATTCCTTTGAAAATTTTGTGTCCTACACACCATCCCTGAAGGACTATCTTATTGAACAGCTTAATATGGTAAGCCTTGGAGTTGCAGAATACAGGATAGCAGAATATGTTATACAGAATATAAACAGCAATGGCTACATTGATACCTCTTTGGAAGAAATGGCGGTCCAGCTTTGTGTTCCCAAGGAGGAAATAGAGGTTGTATTGGGAGTAATTCAATCCTTTGAACCCTATGGAGTAGGTGCCAGAAATCTTAAGGAATGCCTGCTCATTCAACTGAGAGATGAAAAGGATTTCCTCCTGAAAAGGATTGTGCAGGACCACCTTGAGGATATTGGATCAAACAAAATAGGCAAAATCGCTAAGAAATTGGATATTTCCATTGAGAAGGCACAGGAATATGTGGACATGATCAAATGCCTGGAACCAAAGCCGGGAAGGACATTCAGAGGAGACGGGGAAGATACAAGATATATAACGCCAGATGCAACAATAGAAGAAATTGATGGGGAATATGTAATTCTTATCAATGATGTAACCGGTCCTAGACTTAATATAAATCAGTTTTACAAGAGCCTCTTGAAGGATGGAGGAGATGTCGAGACCACTGAATTTCTACAGGAAAAACTAAACTCAGCCATGTGGATCATAAAGAGCATAGAGCAGAGAAGGCAGACCCTCTACAAGGTAGTTGAATCAATACTCAAGTATCAAAAGGATTTTTTGATACAAGGTGATAAGAAACTGGTTCCCCTTACTCTTAAGGATGTGGCGGAGGATATTGAAATGCATGAGTCAACAATCTCCAGGGCAACAAACGGAAAATACATTCAGACTCCACGGGGAGTATATGAACTGAAATACTTCTTTACAACAGGACTCTCAGGAAAATCTGGTGAAGTTTCATCCAGGAGTGTAAAATCAATAATCAAGGGTATAATAGACAGCGAAGACCATAAGAAACCCCTTAGCGACCAGCAGATTTCAGATATGCTTAAGGACCGGGGGATGGAGGTCTCGAGAAGGACTATTGCTAAATACAGGGATGAGCTTAATATTCCATCATCATCCAGGAGAAGACGGTACTGATTATCAGAGATGGCTTGAAAAATAGCTGTCTCTGGTATATAATGTAGTCGCAGTATATTTTTTTAACCACTGTGGGACAAATATAAAATACTGGGACCAAAAATGACCATCGGGGGTGGTTTTATAGATATTCTCAAATTGATAGGAAGACTTTCACCTGAATGCTTTGAAACCATTGAAAGAAGGTATACGATTCTTAGGGCAGTTGAAATCAGACAACCTGTAGGGAGAAGAGCATTGTCAGTTGAATTGGGACTCAAGGAAAGAACTGTAAGGTCCGAGGTTGAGAAACTGAAGGAGCTTAAATTGTTAAACGCCGACAATATGGGTATGTATGTTACAGATGACGGCAAGTATCTCCTTCTACAGCTGGGTGATATATATCAGAGTATAAGGGGTATACCAAATCTTAGGAAGAAACTTCAGGACAGCCTCGGAATAGAGAATGTTATCGTGGTTCCTGGAGATTCAGGAGAGAATGACCTGATTCTTCAAGAAATGGGAAGAACTGCATCCAGATACCTTATAGAATCCCTAAAGGATGATGACATTGTCGGAGTGACTGGTGGCAGTACCATGGCGGCAGTATCAGATCAGGTAAAATCAGACAAGGCATTCCCAGGTGTCACAGTTATACCAGCGAGAGGAGGCTTGGGAAAGGAGCTTATGACCCAGGCAAATTCAGTAGCTGCTAAAATTGGCAAAAGTCTGGGTGCCATGTACAGAATGCTCTACATTCCAGACAATCTGGACCAGGAAGCCCTGGAGATTGTTCAGGGCAACGATGATATCAGACAATCTCTTCAAATGATAGAAGAGATGAGGATTCTGATTTTCGGAATAGGGAGGGCAGATGTCATGGCTGGAAGAAGAAATCTCTCAGAAGAGAGAATAGGTTATCTTATGGATAATGGGGCCGTCGCTGAAGCATTTGGTCACTATTTTGATATTAAGGGTAAGGATATCTGGGAATATAAAACAGTTGGATTATCCCTTGAAAGATACAGGGACATACCCCAGGTAATAGGAGTTGCCGGAGGAGTTGACAAGGCTGAGGCAATAATTGCCATAGCCTCAATCAGGAAGAATTTTACCCTGATTTTGGATGAAGCTGTAGGTAATAGAATAATTAAAATAATAAACTAAACGAGGAGGAATTTTTATGACATTAAAAGTTGGTTTAAGCGGATTTGGAAGAATTGGAAGGGATGTATTTAGGATCTGGGCAGAAAACAATGTTGAGGAGTTTGATATTGTTGCTGTAAACGCGTCAGGAAAAATCGAAGATCTTGCACATCTTTTCAAGTATGACAGTATTTACGGGAAATTTGAAGGAACAATCGACACCTATGAGGAAGGATTTATTGTAAACGGCAAGAAAATTCCAGTCATAGCATTTAGAGACCCATCTGAGTTGCCATGGAAGGAGCTTGGTGTTGACATAGCTATAGATTCAACAGGAGCATTCAGAGACAGGGAAGGTCTTCAGAAGCATCTTGATGCAGGGGCAAAAAAAGTTATAGTTACTGCACCTGCAAAGGGAGAGGATATAACGATTGTTCTTGGAGTCAATGATGACAAGTACGATCCAGAAAATCACAATATAATTTCAAATGCTTCCTGTACCACAAACTGTCTGGCTCCAGTAGCTAAGGTAATCCTTGACAAGCTTGGAATTAAGAAGGGTCTTATGACCACTATTCACGCATATACAAACGACCAGATGATTCATGACAAAAGACACAAGGACATGAGGAGAGCAAGGGCTGCAACTGAGAATATAATTCCTACAACTACAGGAGCTGCCAAGGCTGTCGCACTTGTACTGCCTGAATTGAAAGGTAAAATGAATGGATTCTCAGTAAGGGTGCCTGTTCCGACTGTATCGCTTGTGGATGCTGTCTTTGAGGTAGATAATCCCACTACAGTGGAAGAGGTAAATAAATTATTGAAGGAAGCAAGCGAAGGTGAACTTAAAGGTATAATGGGCTTCTCAGAAGAGCCTCTTGTATCAAGGGATTTCTTAGGTGATGATAGATCATCTATTGTTGATGCCGACTCCACCATGGTTATAGACAATATGGTTAAGGTGGTTTCCTGGTATGACAACGAGTGGGGATACTCAAGCAGAGTTGTTGACCTGACCAAATTAGTCGCCAAAAAATGGTAAAACAATGTCGGGTCTTTTGACCCGACATATCAATTCTTGACAAACACTAAGAAAAGAAGGTGGATTGCTTGTTAAATAAAAAAACTTTGAAGGATATGGATGTAAAAGGAAAAAAGGTCCTTGTAAGGGTTGACTATAATGTGCCAATGAATGCAGATGGTGAAATAACAGATGATATCAGAATCAAAAGCTCATTTCCTACTATAAACCATCTTATTGAGAACGATGCGGCAGTTATCCTAATGTCACATCTGGGAAGACCAAAAGGAGAGCCAAAAAAGGAATATTCAATGCTTCCTGTAGCCAACAGACTTTCACAGTTGTTGAAAAGAGAAGTGATTTTTGCTGATGACGATAATGTGGTTTCTGATAAAGTCAGAAAAATGGCAAAAAATCTTATTCCAGGAGATATAATGTTATTACAGAACACAAGGTTTAGAAAGGAAGAAGAGAAAAACGAGGAAGGCTTTGCAAAGGAACTTGCATCTCTTGCAGAATTGTATATAAATGATGCCTTTGGAACATCCCATAGAGCCCATGCCTCCAATGTAGGTGTATCGAATCACCTTCCGTCTGCTTTGGGATACCTTGTTGAAAAGGAAGTTTCAATAATGGGCAAGGCGCTTGATAATCCGGAGAGACCATTTGTTGCAATACTTGGAGGAGCAAAGGTTTCAGACAAAATTGGCGTAGTTGAAAACCTTCTTTCCAAGGTAAATGCTATAATAATCGGGGGAGGGATGGCATTTACCTTCCTTAAGGCCAAGGGCTATAAAGTAGGCAAGTCTCTGCTTGAGGAAGACAAGGTCCAATTGGCCAGGGAGCTTATGGACAAGGCTAAGGAAAATGGAGTTGCCCTTGTTCTACCAATAGATGTAGTTGTAGCAGATGAATTCAAGAATGAAGCCAATTTCAAGACAGTAGCTGCCGACAGCATACCTGAAGATATGATGGGACTTGATATAGGACAGGAGACAATTGAACTTTTTGAGAATGTGATCAAGGAAGCCAAAACTATTGTATGGAATGGGCCCATGGGAGTATTTGAGATGGATAATTTCAACAAGGGTACCTATGCCATTGCAAGAGCTTTGGTGGAATCAGGAGCGACTACAATAGTAGGTGGTGGAGACTCTGCATCTGCTGTTGAGAAAGCCGGTCTGGCAGACAAAATAACGCACGTATCAACAGGAGGAGGCGCATCCCTTGAGTTACTTGAGGGTAAAGTACTTCCTGGAATTGATGCGATCAGTGAGTAAGGAGGCAGTCTTTTGAGAAAGCCAATTATTGCGGGAAACTGGAAGATGAATAAAACTATATCTGAAGCTGAACAGCTTATAAAAGAAATAGTAAAGGAAGAAATTAATCAGTCTGTTGAAACTGTACTTTGTGTTCCTTATCTAGCCATTGAAAGAGCCAAAGAAATGACAAAGGAGACCGACATAAAGGTTGGAGCTCAAAATATGCACTGGGAGGAAAGCGGAGCCTTTACTGGTGAAATTTCACCGACCATGCTTAAGGAGCTAAATGTGGATTATGTAATTATTGGACATTCTGAAAGAAGACAGTACTACAATGAAACAGATGAAACCGTCAACAAGAAGGTTCATTCTGCCCTTGGTCATGGGATAAATCCAATAATCTGTGTAGGGGAAACCCTTGAACAGCGTGAAGAAAATATTCATATGTCTATTGTAGCAAAGCAGGTAAAATCAGCATTTGAGGGCATTAATAAGGAAGATGCAATAAAAACGGTAGTAGCATATGAGCCCATATGGGCTATTGGAACAGGTAAGACTGCATCAAGTGAGCAGGCTGATGAAATGTGCGCACTTGTCAGATCTACGCTGAAGGAGCTATATGAAGAAGAAACATCAGAAGCCATAAGAGTACAGTATGGTGGAAGTGTAAAGCCTGATAATGTATCAGAGCTTATGTCAATGGACAATATAGACGGGGCGCTTGTAGGCGGAGCAAGCTTGAAGTCCTCGGATTTTCTAAAGCTAGTCAATTATTGATCGGAGGAGACAAATGACAAGAACACCAGTAATGCTAATGGTGCTGGACGGATTCGGACTTGGTGAGGATTACCCTGGAAATGCAGTTGCACTTGCAAAAAAGCCAAACTTCGACAGAATAATGGGCCAGTATCCAAACACAACTTTAAAGGCCAGTGGGCTGGATGTAGGCTTGCCTGAAGGACAGATGGGAAATTCCGAGGTGGGTCATCTCAATATCGGATCAGGCAGGGTAGTCTACCAGGAGCTGACTAGAATAACAAAGGAAATAAAAGAGGGTGGATTTTTCAGGAAACAGGAGTTCCTGGATGCAATCCAGAATGCAAAGGATAACAATTCAGCAGTCCATCTGATGGGACTTATTTCAGATGGGGGAGTACACAGTCACAATACACATCTTTATGCGCTTCTTCAGCTTATGAAGGAGCAAGGGATGGACAGAGTGTTTATTCATGTGATTCTGGATGGAAGGGATGTTCCTCCAACAATAGGAGTAGAGCATGTGAAGGAGCTCCAGGAAAAGACAAAGGAAATCGGAGTAGGGAAAATAGCAACTGTAGCTGGAAGATACTACACTATGGACCGGGACAAGAGATGGGAAAGAACTCAGCTTGGATACAATGCCATGGTTCTTGGTGAAGGTAATAAAGGTGAAGATCCTGTGAAGGTAGTAGAGGATTCCTACGCTAAAGAAATAAATGATGAGTTCATTATTCCGACTGTAATATTAGAGGACGGAAAGCCAATTGCAACAATAGAGGACAATGACTCAATAATATTCTTCAACTTCAGACCTGACAGAGCAAGACAGATAACAAGAGCCATAGTTGATGATGAGTTTGATGGATTCAAAAGAAAAAAAAGGGTCAAAACCTATTTTGTAACTATGACTGAGTATGACAGAACAATAAAGAATGTCCATGTTGTATACCGAAATGAAGGACTAGTGAACACCCTTGGGGAATATGTCAGCAAAATGGGCAAGACACAGCTGAGAATTGCTGAGACTGAAAAATATGCCCATGTTACATTCTTCTTTAATGGAGGAAGAGAAGAGCCCTTCGAAGGTGAAGACAGGGTGATGGTTCAATCGCCTAAGGTTGCAACCTATGACCTTCAGCCGGAAATGAGCGCCTATGAGGTAAAGGATGAGGTTTTGGAAAAAGTCAAGTCGGGAAAATACGACATGATTATTCTCAACTTTGCAAACCCGGACATGGTTGGTCATACAGGGATAATCCCGGCAGCGGTGAAGGCTGTGGAGACTGTTGACCAGTGCATGGGCGAAATAGTTGAGCTTATGGAGCAAATCGGTGGCAAGATTCTAGTAACTGCTGACCATGGTAACGCTGAAGAAATGCTGGATAAGAAATCAGGAAGCGTAGTTACAGCACATTCAAGCAATAAGGTGCCTTTGATACTTGTAGGTGAGAAGGATGTAGTCTTAAGGGAAGGTATTCTGGCAGATCTTGCTCCTACAATCCTTGACCTGATGGGTTTGGAAAAACCTGAAGAAATGACTGGAACATCGCTGATTGAGAAACTATAAATTAAGGAACGGAGTGATAAAAATGAGTATAATTACTGATATTTACGCAAGAGAGGTTCTTGATTCAAGAGGAAACCCTACTATTGAAGTGGAAATCTGGACTGAGCTTGAAGCATTTGGTAGAGCTATAGTTCCTTCAGGAGCATCAACTGGTATATATGAGGCAGTGGAGCTTAGGGATATGGATAAATCCAGATATCTGGGCAAAGGTGTATTAAACGCTGTGGATAATGTAAATGATATAATTGCCGATGAAATAATCGGTATGGAAGTTTTCGACCAGGTTCTAATAGACCAGGTTCTTATTGAGATAGACGGAACAGAGAACAAGGGCAAGCTTGGAGCCAATGCAATCCTTGCAGTATCAATGGCAGTAGCAAGAGCAGCTGCAAATGAACTGGGAATTCCACTTTATCAGTACCTGGGTGGAGTTAACGGAAAGACTCTTCCCGTCCCACAGATGAATATCCTCAACGGAGGAGAGCATGCGGACAATAATGTTGATATACAGGAATTTATGGTTATGCCTGTAGGTGCTGAAAACTTCAGGGAAGGTCTTAGAATGGGAGCAGAAATATTCCACAATTTGAAGGCAGTATTGAAGGGCAAAGGGTTGAGTACCTCAGTTGGTGATGAAGGTGGATTTGCACCAAACCTATCAAGCAATGAGGAAGCTTTAATAACAATTGTAGAAGCGATTGAAAAGGCTGGCTACAAGCCTGGAGTAGATGTGCTTCTTGCACTTGATGTTGCAGCAAGCGGCATGTATGATGAAGAGACAAAGACCTACAATCTAAGCGGAGAGGGCAGAGTAATGTCGGCTGAAGAAATGGTTGATTATTACACAGACCTGTGCGATAAGTATCCAATTATTTCCATTGAAGATGGTTTTGGAGAAGACGACTGGGATGGCTGGAAGCTTATGACCGATAAGCTCGGCAAGAAAATCCAGATTGTCGGAGATGACCTGTTTGTTACAAATACAGAGAGACTACAAAAAGGTATCGATATGGGAGTTTCAAACTCAATTCTTATAAAATTGAACCAGATCGGAACCATCACAGAAACCCTGGATGCGATTGAGCTTGCAAAGACTCATGGATATACTGCAGTAATATCACACAGATCAGGGGAAACCGAGGATTCGACAATAGCAGACCTTGCAGTGGCAACAAACGCAGGACAGATAAAGACTGGTGCACCATCAAGAACCGACAGGGTTGCAAAATACAACCAGCTTATACGAATTGAGGACGGTCTAGGTGAGATGGCAAAATATAGAGGCTTGGAAACATTCTATAATCTAAAAAAATAATATTGACAAAGAAGCTTTATAAATAGTAAAATAAAGCGCACATGCAAATAGTTTGCATTTGCGTTTTATTTTTTTGTCGTTGGGTATCATTGGAAAGTAGTATTGCAATATGTTCAATTTAACTTTATAGATTAGAATTTTTGGAGGTAGAGTATGAAGATAAAAGAGATCACCTTATTGATTATGATAATGATATTAGGAGTGGGCGTTGCTGGCTGTACAGCGGATGAGCCTGTTCAATTGTCTGAAGAGCCATTACAGGAGCAGCCGACTGATGAAGATGTCGCGGCAGAAGAAAAGCTATCCGTGGTAGCCACACTGTTTCCTCAATACGATTTTGCAAGGAGAATTGGCGGCGAGCTTGTGGATGTAAGGTATCTCCTTCCTACAGGAACTGAGGCACATTCATATGAACCTACGCCGCAGGATATGGTTTCATTGCTTCAGGCTGACATATTTCTATACACCGGAGAAACAATGGAGCCGTGGGTATCAAATATTGTATCCAACCTGCATAAAGAAGATGTGCTGGTGGTTGATTTGAGTAAAGATATTCCCATGATTACCGATAAGGATCATGATCATGAAGACGAGGAAGAGAATGAAGGGGAAGCCATTGATCCCCATTATTGGACAGATCCAAATATGGCTATGATTATGGTCGATACAATAGCTGAGTCACTTGCTGAGGCAGATCCTGAGAATAGTGGTGAATACTTGGCTAGAGCAAGTGAAATGAATGAGGATTTGAAGCAGCTTGACGATGACATTGGACAAACGTTGGAGAAAACCGATTCAAAGACGATACTATCCGGCGGTCATTTTACATTCGGTTATTTTGCAAGGCAATATGGTCTGAAGCATATGTCGCCATACGCAGGATTTTCACCTAATGCTGAACCAACACCTCAGAGAATTGCTGCCTTGATTGAGACTGTAAACGAGACTGGAGCAAAGGCCATTTTTCATGAGGAACTTATAGATCCAAAGGTAGCCCAGGTCATTGTGGAAGAGACTGGTGTAAAAATGCTGCTTCTCCACGGAGCCCACAATATATCCAAGGAAGAGCTGGACTCCGGCAAAACCTATATTGACATAATGTATGATAATCTTGAGAATTTGAAAGAGGGACTGGGATATGAGGAGTAAATTGATAGAGGTAGAAAATTTGTCTGTATTCTATGGAAAACAACAGGTTTTAAGGGATATCTCCTTCATAATATACAAGGGAGATTATGTAGGCCTTGTGGGAGCCAATGGATCAGGAAAAACAACATTGGTCAAGGCAATTCTGGGACTGGTTCCCGTGTCAAATGGAAGTATAAAGTACTTCGGATCAGGAGGCGTTCATAAGGGAGTTGGCTATCTACCGCAGGTAGCTGTAACGGGGAATACCCTTTTCCCTGGAGAGGTTCACGAAATAGTGGCTGTAGGACTTCTTGGGAACAAAAAATTTCCAAAGAGAATCACAAAAGAAGATAACGAGCGAATTGATGAGATTTTAAAGAGGCTTGACATTTATAATCTTAAACATAACAAGATAGGAGATCTTTCAGGGGGTCAGCAGCAGAGGGTTCTTCTGGCAAGGGCAATGGTAAGCAGCCCTAAGCTGCTGATACTGGACGAACCTACAAGTGCACTTGATCCAAAGATACGAACTGAGTTTTTCAGCTTGATAAAGAAAATCAACGAAGAAGAGGGCACCAGTATTATTCTTGTGTCCCACGATTTAAGCAGTATTAAGAAGTGTTCTTCAAAGATGATGCTCCTTGACAGAGAGATGCTTTATTATGGACCCACTGAGAATTTCAACATGGACGTTAATTTTGTAGAGGGAATACATGAGCATCATGATAGCGAGGTGGTGAGCTGATGGAGATAATTGAACTAATAAGAGAATCCATGGAACTGGCCTTTATGCAGAGGGCAATTATAGTCGGTACTGCAATAGCTTTAAGCAGTGCACTTCTTGGGATATTTCTCGTATTGAAAAAATACTCAATGATCGGCGATGGTCTTGCACATGTAAGCTTCGCAACGGTTGCCATAGCACTTATGCTGGGGGCTTCGCCACTCTTGGTATCAATTCCAATAGTAACCGTTGCCTCAGTGTTTATTATGCAGCTTAATGAAAAGGCTGGAATTCACGGAGATGCTGCCATTGGGCTTGTATCCTCTTTTTCAGTGGCCCTTGGTGTGTTGATAGCAAGTGTCGCCGGTGGATTTAATGTTGATCTTTTCAGCTATCTTTTTGGAAGTATCCTGGCAATCAAGGAGATAGATATGTATCTTTCAATAATTCTTGCGGCAATTATAGTCTCTTTGATAATCTTGTTCTATCATGACCTGTTTGCAGTCACTCACGACGAATCCTTTGCAAGTGTCATAGGGATTGGGACCAAGCGTATGAATTACTTGATAGCCACTCTAACATCAATAACTATTGTTTTGGGAATCAGAGTGGTAGGAACAATGCTTATTTCAAGTATGATAGTATTTCCTACGGTTACTGCACTTCAGATATCCAGGAGCTTTAAGTCAACCATTATATTATCAGCATTGATATCGATAATCGCTGTTACTACAGGTGTAATTGGATCATATATATTCAATTTTCCTTCGGGAGCAAGTATTGTAATGGTAAATGCATTCCTTTTCCTGTTATTTCTTGGGATGAAGAGGTTTGTAAGGATATGATTGACGGAGGTGTAGATATGAGGTCTAATGATATAAAGGAATTATTCAAAGCCAGGGGTATAAAGAATACACAGCAGAGACATGAGATATATGATTTTCTCAGCAAAAAGGTTCAACCAATTACGGCTGAAGAAATATATATTGAGCTTTCAAAAAAAGAAAAGACCAGAATGAATCTATCTACAGTATATAGAATACTGGACACCTTTATAAAGGCTGGGCTTGTTCTGAAATCAGGAATAAACATAGAAGGAAAATCAACCTATGAAATAAACCATATGGACCACAGGCACCACCTTGTTTGTGTAAGGTGTAACAAGATATTGCCAATCAAGGGCTGTCCATTGGGAGGGTATGAAAACTACCTGGGTGAGAAAACCGGCTTCAAGATTCTGGAGCATCACCTTGAAATCAAGGGTATCTGCCCTGAATGTAGAGAAAAGATGGAACCAAAAGATAATCAGAGATAAAATCAGATTTCATTGCTTTTAAAGTTTTCCTATGTTAAAATATTAATGTTATAGACTTGACTATTGAATATATTTAGATGTACAGGAGGTGTATGTATGATAACTTTGTTTTCAGTTTTAATGTTGATTTCTAGCATTACCCTTGTTGGCAGCATTCTTATGCAGGAAAGCAAATCCGAAGGAATTGGAGCCATTGGTGGTGGCGGAGCAGATTCAACGTTTGGAAAAAGCATTGGAACAAGCAGACAAGCTATGCTTAGGAAGTTTACTATTGTATCAGCAGTAATATTTATGATTTCAGCTGTTGCCTTGGCAGCGGTATAATAAGGAGGAATGTAAAATGAGTTTTGCGTTATATGCCGCTCCAATAGTGGGAGTGGTTGCTTTGTTGTTTGCATTCTACAAGGCATCATCAATTAACAAGGTTAGTCCTGGCAGTGACAGGATGATTGAAATCGCAACATACATTGAGGAAGGTGCAATGGCATTCTTGTCAAGAATGTATAAAGCCCTGGGTATTTTTATTATCGTACTGTTTATAGTACTTGCACTTCTAATCGGCCTTACAACTGCAATTACTTTTATATTCGGAGCAGCATTTTCAATTATGGCTGGATTTTTCGGTATGAGGGTTGCAACAAAGGCTAACGTAAGAACAACTAATGCAGCAATGGAAAGTGGGATCACAAAGGCTCTTAACGTAGCATTCTCAGGTGGATCAGTAATGGGTATGAGCGTCGTAGGACTTGGACTTTTAGGAATTGGTACATCATATATTGTTTTCAGAGATCCAGCAATAATAACCGGATTCGGATTAGGAGCATCATCAATCGCATTATTTGCCAGAGTTGGTGGTGGTATTTATACCAAGGCAGCAGACGTAGGAGCAGACCTTGTAGGTAAGGTCGAGGCTGGGATTCCAGAGGATGACCCGAGAAACCCTGCAGTAATCGCTGACAACGTTGGGGACAACGTAGGTGATGTAGCAGGAATGGGAGCTGACCTTTTTGAGTCATACGTAGGAGCAATAATATCAGCAGTTACACTTGGTCTTATTGCATACGGAGAGAGTGGAGTTTTCTTTGCTTTCGGTCTTGCAGCAGTTGGTATCCTTGCATCAATCGTAGGGGTATTCTTTGTAAAAGGTGACGGAGACCCACAGAAATCATTGGATAAAGGTACTTTGGTAAGCTCACTTCTAACCATGATCATCGGAGCATTTTTAAGTATACTTATACTTGGATCATTCCAACCATTTATAGCAATTATTGCTGGACTTGTAGTTGGACTAACAATCGCCAAGATAACTGAGTATTTTACATCAGCTGAGTACAAACCCGTTAGAAGGATTGCCAAGGAATCAGAGACAGGGGCATCCACAAATATAATCGGCGGACTTTCAGTTGGAATGATGTCAACAGCACTTCCAATAATTATTATAGCTATAGGAATACTTGTTGCATATTACGCATCTGGTGGAGCAGCAGAACCAGTCAAGGGACTTTACGGAATAGCCCTTGCAGCAGTTGGAATGCTTTCAACAGCTGGTATGACAATTGCCGTAGATGCATATGGCCCAATTGCAGACAACGCAGGTGGAATCGCAGAGATGTGTGCTCTGCCTGAAGACGTAAGAAAGATTACAGATAAACTTGACTCAGTTGGTAATACCACTGCAGCAATCGGTAAAGGATTTGCAATCGGATCAGCCGCGCTTACAGCGCTGGCACTTTTCTCATCCTATACACAAGCTGTTCAATTATCAGCAATTGACTTGACCAAGCCAGCTGTAATTGCCGGTCTTCTTATCGGTGGTATGCTACCATTTCTTTTTGCAGCTCTTACAATGGATGCTGTTGGTAAAGCTGCATTCAGTATGATTGAAGAGGTTAGAAGGCAATTCAGGGAAATTCCTGGGATCATGGAGGGAACAACAACTCCTGAGTATGCTACCTGTGTTGATATCAGCACAAGAGCAGCACTTAAGGAAATGATTATCCCAGGATTACTTGCAGTGGTTGTGCCAGTGTTTATTGGCCTTCTTTTAGGAGCTGAGGCACTCGGCGGCTTACTTGCAGGAGCGCTTGTAACAGGAGTATTGATGGCGATCTTCATGTCAAATGCCGGAGGAGCATGGGACAATGCCAAGAAGTATATTGAAGAGGGACACCATGGTGGAAAAGGGAGCGATGCTCACAAGGCTGCTGTAACAGGTGATACAGTAGGTGACCCATTCAAGGATACATCAGGTCCTTCATTGAATATCCTAATAAAGCTTATGACAATCGTATCACTTGTATTTGCACAACTGTTTGTATCATATGGTGGAATATTGTTCTAAATTCAAGACCCTCCCTGTGGAGGGTTTTTTATTGCCTCAAATACTGTATAAATTCATCTGGATGTGATATAATTCTGAGTTGTGATACAGTTAATAAGAAGGATGGAATTGAATGGAAAATACTATAGAGATAGACGGATTAAAAATCAACTATATAAAGACAGGGTTGGGAGACCCTATTCTGATTCTTCATGGATGGGGAGCAAGTATAGAGACTGTGATGCCCATAGTAAATGCCATGAAGCTCAGCCATACAGTATATGCAATGGATTTACCGGGTTTCGGAAAATCTCAGAAGCCAGGTGAAGTTTTTGGCTCCTTCTGCTATGCAGATATAGTCAAGGAGTTTATAGATCGAATTATTTCTGATAAGCTTTCATTGATCGGACACTCCTTCGGAGGAAAGCTATCAATAATACTCGCATCAAAGTATCCTGAGATGATTCATAAGGTTGTTCTAATAGACAGCGCAGGTCTGATACCGAAGAGGACTTTAAAATATCACATAAAAGTAAAAAGTTTCAAGCTTCTCAAGAAGCTATATACTACACTTGTCTTCTGGGAAAAGGACGAAAAAAAACTGGAAAAGCTGTATAAGAAATTCGGTTCTGATGATTACCAGAATAGCTCAGGAGTAATGAGAAAAATCATGGTAAGAGTTGTAAACGAGAATTTGAGGGCAATTCTCAGAGATATAAAGGCCCCGACACTGCTGATCTGGGGTGACAAGGACGATGCCACACCACTGTATATGGCAGAGATTATGGAAAAGGAAATCAAGGACAGTGGACTAGTAGTATTTGAAGGTGCGGGTCATTACTCATATCTTGATGACTACAATAGATTTAGACGGGTAATGAAAGCTTTTTTTGAACCGGATACTGAATAATTTACCCATAATATAATTTTGGAGGAAAACAATGAGTTTAATAATTATTACTATATTCGTACTTGCTGCAACTGTTTTCGTGCTGCTTATAAGTAGAAGGACCAAGGAGTCTCTTCACATGGTGCAGCTTGAAGGTTATCTTACAGACCAATATTTGAGGTGGCTCTCGCATAATAAAGAGAGGGCCTATAGTATAAAAAAAGAGGATATGCCAGTAAAAAAACCTCTTGTAATGACACAACGGGCAACAAGACTTTACAGAGCCAACTTTATTTTCTCTGTTTTTCTGACAGCTGTACCGGCAATAATAATTTTTTCCATCACAGGCAACATAATTACAGGTGCAGTGATCCTTGTAGCTGCCATGGCTGGGGTTTATTTTTATCAGCCATTGATAGTAGTTGGATCTACGATGATGATGAAACCTATTGAGGACAGCATAAATATGGGATTCTACAGATCAGCCCAGAACAAGATTATAGAAAGAGAAGATCTGAATGTTATTGGTATAACCGGAAGCTTCGGAAAGACCAGTACGAAATTCATCGTGGGAACCATTCTTTCACAGCGATTCAATGTGTTGAACACCCCTGAATCATACAATACTCCCATGGGACTTTCAAAGGTTATAAACAACGACCTCAACGATGATCACGAGGTATTTGTAGCCGAAATGGGAGCAAAGAAAATTGGCGAAATCAGGGAAGTAGCAAAGCTGGCAAAGCCTAGGATAGGCATATTGACTTCAATCGGACCAGTACACATAGATACCTTCAAAAATATTGACAATATAATGAAGACAAAATACGAGCTAATAGAGGAGCTTCCCACTGACGGAGTGGCAGTATTCAACTACGATAACGAATATATAAAAAAGCTTGCTGACAAAACATTCAAGGAAAAGATGTTATATGGACTTGAGAATGTGGAAAAGCTAGATATTTATGCAGTGGATATAGTAGTTAATGAAAATGGATCAGAGTTCACCCTCAAAGACAAGGAAGGCAATAGCATAAGATGCAAAACCAGACTCCTTGGTAAACACAACATCTACAATCTACTGGCTGGAGCATGTGCCTCCAGGATATTGGGACTGTCCTTTGAAGAAATAAGCAAAGGAATCGAAATGGTTGATCCCATTGAGCACAGACTGAATATTATTGAGTCGTCAAATGGAGTAGTTATTATAGATGATGCATTTAATTCAAACCCAGTTGGTACAAAGGCAGCACTTGATGTGCTTTCTCAATTCAAGGAGGGAAGAAAAATTATCGTTACACCGGGAATGGTAGAGCTGGGTGAGATGGAAGGGTCAGCAAACCATGAATTTGGGGTAAACATAGGAAAAGTGTGCGACTTTGTTATTCTGGTGGGAGAAAAAAGGACCAAACCCATCTATGATGGACTTATGAAATCATCCTTTAACCCCTCAAACATATTTGTGGTAAACAGTCTTAAGGAAGCAACAGCACAGATAGGCAGAATAGCAAAAACAAAAGATGTTGTATTGTTTGAGAACGATCTACCGGATAACTACAGTGAATAGCAAGAGGAGGTCTGACAATGAAAAAAGTAGGGGTGCTCTTTGGAGGCAGAAGTGTTGAGCATGAGGTGTCTGTAATAACTGCAATGCAGATTATTGAGAACATGGACAAAGACAAGTACGATCCTGTGGCAATCTATATAAATAAGGAAGGCCAGTGGCTTACTGGCAAATCTTTACTTAGCTTTGAAAGCTTCAAGAACAATGACTTTAAGGATGCAAAGAGAATAATGCTTTCTCCAAACCACAACGACGGAAACCTTTATGTCCATCCAGAAGAGGCAGGTATTTTTGGAAAGAAAATAGTGGAGACTGTGGATATATTTTTCCCTGCATTTCACGGGACAAACGGAGAGGATGGGTCAGCTCAGGGCATTCTGGAATTTATTAACAAGCCTTATGTAGGATCAGGATTGCTTGCTTCATCAGTTGGAATGGACAAAATAGTTATGAAGGACGTATACAAGGCCAATGGCATACCTGTTGTAGATTATATTTGGTTTTATAGGAGCCAGTGGGAAAATGATAAAGCAGGTTCAATAGCTGAAGTGGAAAGCAAACTGGGTTATCCAGTATTTGTCAAGCCTTCAAATCTAGGATCAAGTATCGGAATATCAAAGGCAAAGAACAAGGAAATGCTAGAAATTGCCCTGGGAATAGCTGCCAGCTACGACAGAAAGGTTATCGTTGAAAAGGCAGTTGAAGAACCGAGGGAAATCAACTGTGCTGTTATGGGGTATGACAAAGAGGTTGAGGTTTCCGACTGCGAAGAGCCACTGGGATGGAATGAAATTTTGTCTTTTGATGACAAATACATAAGAAAGGACTTAAAGACCTCAGACTCTGAAAATAAGAACAGAGCAATACCTGCCAATCTGGAGAAGGGTACAAGACTGGAAATTGAGGACCTTGCAAGAAAGGCATTTACTGTAATAGATGCAAGAGGTAATGCCCGAATTGACTTCCTTATAGACAAGGTAGGAAAAGTGTTTGTAAATGAGATAAATACACTGCCTGGATCAATAGCATTTTATCTTTGGGAAGGAAGAGGATATGATTTCAAGGCATTGGTAAACAAGATGATTGAAATCTCAATAATAACTCACAAGGAAAAGAACAACAATATGTATATTTACGAATCAAACATTTTCAACATGACACAATTTGGCGCGAAAACAGGTAAAATGTAAGATATTTTAAATATCTTACATTTTTTTTGACAAGAAGGGTAAATATTCAGTATTGATAAAAGGAGGATTTAAAATGATTCTACGAGAAGAAATAATAAAGCTTATGGAAAGCAAGAAATACAAGCCGCTTTTAAAGGAAGAGCTTGCAGCGAGATTAAATATTGGCAAGAAGGATCAGAAGGAATTTTACAAGGTTCTTGACGACCTGGAAAAGGAAGGGGTAATAATTAAGGCCAGAAATGACAGATATGGCCTATTTAACCCTGAATTGTTTGTAATCGGTAGACTTGAAGGAAATGAAAAGGGTTTCGGCTTTGTAATGTCAAAGGATAGGCCGGGGGAGGATATCTTTATTCCTGCTGATTCAATGAACACAGCAATGCATGGAGACAAGGTCATAGCCAAACTTATCAAAGGTAGAAAGGATGGGAAAAGGCAGGAAGGTGAGATAATCAGGGTTCTGGAAAGAGCCAACGAGAGCGTCATCGGAACATATGAAGACAGCGGCAACTTTGGCTTTGTGATACCTGATAATCATAAGATAGCCTTCGATATTTTCATTTCAAAAAGCAAGACATTAAATGCCAAGGATGGACAGAAAGTAGTTATTGCAATTGAAAGATGGCCTGAATTCAGAAGAAATCCAGAGGGTTCTGTTGTTGAGGTTCTCGGGTACCCAACAGACAAGGGAACGGATATACTGTCAATAATCAGACAATTCAACCTTCCTGAGGAATTTCCAGATGAAGTAAGAGCTGAAGCACTCAAGGTACCTTCTGTAATGGATGAGGAGGAGCTCAGAAAAAGAAAGGATTTGAGAGCTCTTAAGACATTCACCATAGACGGTGCAGATGCAAAGGACCTTGATGATGCGGTTTCCATTGAGAAACTCCAAGATGGAAAATACAGACTGGGAGTACACATCGCGGATGTATGCCATTATGTAAGGGCAAGCACCCCGTTGGACAAGGAAGCTTTGAATCGTGGGAATTCAGTATACCTTCTTGACAGAGTAATACCAATGCTTCCCCATGAATTAAGCAATGGAATATGCTCTCTGAATCCAAATGTGGACAGGCTGACCATGTCAGTTATTATGGATATAGATAAGAATGGCAAGGTAGTTTACCATGAAATACATGAATCTGTCATAAACAGCAAGGCAAGACTCGTATATGACGATGTGTCAGACCTTCTTGAGGGCACTGACGAAGCGGCTGCTGAAAAATTGTCCCTGATAGCAGATGAACTGTTCCTGATGAAAGAATTAATGATGATTCTTAGAAAACATAGGGTTAAAAGAGGAAGTATAGATTTTGATTTTCCTGAAAGCTACATCGAGCTGGATGAAAACGGCAAGCCAGTAGATGTAAGAAAGCTGGAGAGAAGGATTGCAAACAAGCTTATTGAAGAATTTATGCTTGTAACAAATGAGACTATTGCAGAAAGATACTTCTGGGAGGAAATACCCTTCCTCTACAGGATACATGAGGAACCAAATAGTGAAAGAGTTGAAAATTTCCAGAAATTTATCCATAACTTTGGTTATTCAATGAAAGGGAAGGAACTCCATCCAAAGGACTTCCAGATACTCACAGAGGAAATAAGGGGAAAAAGAGAGGAGCCGGTAATCTCAACCTTGCTTCTTAGGACTATGCAAAAAGCGGTTTACAGTGCAGAACCAGGAATGCACTTTGGACTTGCAGCACAGTATTATTCACATTTCACATCTCCCATAAGAAGATATCCTGACCTTGAAATCCACAGAATAATCAAGGATTCAATCTATGGAAGGCTATCCGATAAAAAACTTAGCCTGCTTGAGAAAACACTTCCGGATATAGCCGAGCATACTTCAATGACCGAGAGGAGAGCTGAGGAGGCCGAGAGGGAGGTCGACGACCTGAAGAAGGCCCAATATATGGCTGAGAGGGTTGGAGAGGAGTATGACGGTCTTGTGTCCTCTGTAACTAGCTTCGGTTTGTTCGTGCAGCTTGAAAATACAATTGAAGGACTGGTTCATTTCAGCAACATGGTTGATGACTTCTACTTCTTCGATGAGGACAACTATATGATAATCGGAGAAAGAACCAAGACTACCTACAGACTTGGAGATCCTGTGAGGATAAAGGTTATCGGTGCAGACATAGGCAAGAAGAACATCGACTTTCAGATAGTGAGTGAAGAAGTTGACACTGAGGAGTAAATTTACATCACTCAATAACGATAATTTAAAAAAGGATGAGGGCAGATGAAGAAGACAGGCACAAAGTTAATAGCTTCAAATAAGAAAGCAAGACACGAATTCTTTATTGAGGATACCATGGAGGCAGGAATTGTACTTACAGGAACCGAGGTAAAGTCAATCAGACAGGGGAAAGTAAACATCAAGGAGTCTTATGCATCCGTTGAAAATGGGGAGATATTTATTGTTGGTATGCATATAAGCCCCTACGAGCAGGGAAACATCCACAACGTTGATCCCATAAGAAAGAGAAAGCTTCTTCTTCATCGGCGTGAAATAAGAAAACTAATTGGTGAAACCCAACAAAAGGGTCTCACCCTTGTTCCATTATCGATTTATCTTAAGGATGGCCTTGTGAAGATTGAGATTGCTTTGGCTAAAGGTAAAAAGCTCTTCGACAAGAGACAGACCATGGCAAAAAAAGATGCTGAAAGGCGGATTCAGCAGCATTCAAGCGAAAAGTATCAGGAGTGAGTATTATTGACATAGGGTCGAACGTATGTTATAATTAGTATGCATCAAATAACAGGGGGCGAATTTGGTTTCGACGGGGATACGGAATCAGGAGTAGCGAGTCGTTGACGCCAAGCAACGTAAAAAGTGGCAAACTAAATTAAACGCAAACGATAATTACGCACTAGCAGCCTAATAAGGGCCGCTCGATTTAACCGGGAATCCCACGACCTGGATTGAATCGTCATTTCAGTGGGGAACCGAGTCCGGCAAAGCTTTGAGCTGGAAACGGAACTAATGAAGCTACCGAAACTCATATCCTGTCAGTAGGAGATGAGCCGGGGGAATCTTAAATTACTGGCTGCACTCGGAGAAACTCTTGTGGAAGGATTTTCGGACGTGAGTTCGACACTCACCGCCTCCACCATTATAACACCCAAATTTTGATACAAATGGAACCCCTTGATTTCAGGGGGTTTTAGTATTTTTTGAAGAATTTTATGCAGATTTATGTAGAAGATATCTGAACTTAAATGTCACGAGCTAGAAGATTTACATCAGTAGGGGGTAAAATTCCACCATTAGAAAGAAAATGGAGAGGATCAATAAAGAATGGAGAGAGCATCTTGAAAAGAAATATGCCATCATTTCAGAGGAGATTCTATTCTTTGAATCTGCCATTGCATCATTAAGCGGTAATTTGTCAGAAGTTGCTACAGATATGGTCATCTGTGGTTTGACTTGGGATGACCTTAGCTTCAAGTATCACATCAGTAGAACGATGGTGGCCAAATATCGAAAGAAGGCCATCCGTGAGCTAGAAACCCTTTATGCCATTCACGATAAGGAAATGGCAGAGTATATGTTGAGTTGAGGTGCCGGTATGTGTAAACGTGGAGATATTTACTTTGTCGATTTTGGCAAACACAAAGATACGAAAAAGCAGCAGGGAATAAGACCAGTGGTGGTTGTAAGCAACAATAAGGCTAACACCCACTCGCCAGTTATCACCGTTGTACCCCTACGTTGAGTCTTTTAATCAGCTAAATTTTACCAATGACCATATAGGTTACAATATAAATAAATACGACTAAAGTAAAAATAATGTATTCATAGAATAAAAAATGTAAATAAGACAGTGTTATTGTGCTCTCATATTCTCGGTTCCACCGATAGTGACGCACCATCAAATAATAAGAAATTATACTTGTGAATACCATAAATATATAAATATAAGGTTCGCTACCTATCATGGGAGGCCTTAAAACAAATGTCCCCATCACGTGAATAATATAATAGATAAGTGATACCTTTAACGCCATGTGTAGGATTGCACACACAAGACTTTTAACATATTCCTTGTTTTTAAAATCCGGTAAAAACTTATTCATTATTATAAGCAATAGAAAAGGAAGAACACCAACAGCCAAGACATAATAAACAGTACTGAATAATGCAGTTAAGACCACTGCCATAAGAAACATGCCAATAATTCTAGTGGGATTAATGGTTAGAGCTTTTGTTGTCTTTTCAACAAGGTCTTGATTGGATGATGCAAAATAAATGATTTTCTTGTTATCCACTAAGTCAAAAAATACCAGTCCCTGATCATCACCAAATTCAAAGTAACTTGAACTTAGACTTAAATTCTTTGTTTTTGTCAGCGGTGTAATTTGGGTTTCTTGATCTTCAGACACAAGAACCTCTACGCAGTTTACACCATAATGTACACTTTCTTGAATTAATATTTTTACTTGATCATCTTTTACATCAAGGATTGTAGGTGGGCTGTCATGTATAGAAAATTTTCGACGGTAATCTGTTAACTTTTTGGATGTGTGAATGTCGTACTGGTGAACAGTCAGATTGTTTTCACCATATATAGGATCCGTCCAAACAAAAATACCGGTTACAAGGTCCTCTTCTACGTGGAGATCTCGAATAAATTTTAAATGGGTATTGGTTGAGCCTTCTTCTATAAGAAAGTTTTTTTCAACCTCTAAATCTTCATTGAACTGAATATAAAAAAGATCCACTTCATTGGCATTTCTGATAGTAGCCATCAAATGGTAGATGCCTGTGCTTTCGTCTTGATCCAGCGCATATGATTTTATAGGACCTGTCAGTAATGGCATGACTTTACCAGGGTCTTCAACATTCATACCATAAAGATCAGAAGCATGCTGAAATACAATGGTTTGACCGTTTCTCAAAAAAAATTCCACTTCTTCTGCAATTCTTGTCCGCTTAAATTCAAGGGTATCTAAATCAATTAAGACCTCATATAAATCGTCTTCAAGGTACATAATTGTAAGGATGCCTTCATGATCTATACTGGTTGAAATCTCTCTTGCATGAAATAAGTTCAAATCAAGGACATCTTCTTCAATGACTTTTCCTAATCTAGATACTTTATATAACTTGACTAGTTGATGATCAACTGCAGTGACGAGTATTTCCGCATCCGATAGAACTAAAGTACTTACATGACTATCTATATAGTTTTTTTCTCCCGACTTAACTGTACCAATCTCAACTTCACGACTAAAACCCTCTGAAGGTCCAGAGGCTAAGAATCTCGACATAGTAAACCCATATAAACATAGTAAGATAAAAATGATAATGATCATGGGTCCTTTGTTGGATTGATTAAAATATGATTTGATTTTAAACATAATATCCCCCAATTTATACAACCTAGTCTAATATTATAAAACCAGACTTACTTTCCTTATTATGATATCACAAAATGGCTTTAGAAAAAGATATTTTACTTAAACTTAGTTTGATGTAAAAGATGATTTCAAAATAAAGACATAGCAAAAAGACCTCTAATACACACAACAGATTATTTTTTATATTTACGCTAGATCACTTACAAAGAAGAAATATCGATATTCTTTCTCAAATAAAGTCAATTGGTTGGCTTCTATACTTTCCATATACTTTGGCTTTGTTGACATATTTGCATCCTAAAGACTCAATGGTTTTTACTATTCCTTCATCAAAGTGATGGGACTCAACAAACATTTATTGTTATTTACACTGCCCACTTGACTAAGAGCGGTTCAGCCGGGTTGTTAGGTTGAAGGAATGCCGAAGGCATTCGGTGCCAATTCGGCTGTGATTGAGGGGTTGGACAATGGGCTGGTCAGGGCATGGTGAATAGTGAGTTATTGCCGTAACCGCCGCTTGGAGCCAGGTACCATTTTCAATAATTCTCGCATTTCAATCGTTGTATCTGATACGATCGATTACCACTTTAAAGATCCAATAGGTACAACATGAACACCGTCTTCGCGTGTATATCCGATATTTGTTGCTGTTAGAATCATAAGAAATGATGGTGGTGACATGTCAGGACACCGACTTCCAAATGTCGTAGTTGATATTGGATATGGAGAAAGAGATTACTGGGCCTACACCAATGAGCATGGACAGCTTGTAAGGGTAGTTGCCGATGAGATAATACTTCAAGATGAATATACGGAGGATGTGCTTGGAACAGGAAGATACTATTACGATGAGGCTAAAGTACCAGGAACGGAGCATCCCGAACTTGATGAAGGTCATGTAATAGCAGATTCACTTGGGGGCGTAGCAAATGCATACAATATTACCCCTCAAAACAGTACACTCAACAGACACGGGGACCAGGCTTACATGGAAAAGACAATAAGGGATGCTGGTGGAGCAACAAACTTCGAGGCCATAATAACCTATCCGAATACCACAACACAGATACCTAGCCACTACAAGTACACCTATACTGTTATGGGCCATGAGATAGTTGATGAATTTGACAACATAAACCCAGATGATTACAACGCAAGCATTGGTATTACTGATCCGATTGGAGCAGATCCCACAATACCACCATTAACAGGAGGAGATTCAAACCTATCTCTTGTGATTGAAAGGGTGGATTTGAAACAGGAAATTGTCACAATCAAGAATATCGGAACAGAGTCAATAAATCTATCTGGAGTAACTCTAGTTTCTGTTAAGGGTAACCAGAGATATGTATTCCCAAGCTACCAACTAGCAACAGGGGGAACAGTTCATGTACTCTCTGGCAGCAATAAATGGCAGTCAAAAATACAAAAAGTAATTGCCAGTACAAACCTAACAATATACCCTATTAAGTGACAAAGCTTATAGGGGAGGAAAGGAAGTG
>JBNJCX010000023.1:0-30343 GCA_051744365.1 Bacillota bacterium | reverse complement strand
TTGCATCTGTTCTGGGTATCTATTTAACGGTATATTAAAAGAAAGGGTGATAATATGTTAAAGGAAGAGCTTAGTGTAATCAAGCAGGCTATCATGAACGAGGTAGAAGGCTTTGAATTCTACAGGATGGCTGCAAATCAGGCAGGTGAAGGTGGAAGCAAGGATGCCTTTCTGGAGCTGGCAAATGAGGAGAAAAAGCACATTGAATACCTTGAGGCCCTGTTTAACAGGATAAAGGATGGAATTGAGGATGAGAAGGCAATGGCATTTATGGAAGGGCCTCCATCACCTGACATATATAAGTGGGACAAGCTGGACAAGGACCTTACTACACTTGCCATGTCAGTATTCAGTATAGGAATGCAGATGGAGAAGGACTCCGTTGACTTCTATATAAAAGCCAAGGAGCAGACTGAAATTGAAGAGGCAAGAAAGCTTTATGACACACTGATCAAATGGGAGAAAGTTCATCTTGATCAGTTCACAGAGCAGTATAATATTTACAAGGGAGACTGGTGGTCACATCAGGGATTTGCACCATTTTAGATGAGAAATGACAGGGGCTACCCTGTTATTTCTTTGTTGAAAGGATTGAAATCAAATGACAGCTTTAAAACAATTGGGAATTATACTGTTTATATTATGGACAGGACAGACAATACAAAGCGTATTCGGTCTATCTCTTCCAGGAAACGTACTGGGAATGATGATCCTACTTTTCCTGCTATGGACGGGGATTCTTCCATTAAAGCTGGTTGAGAGGATTTCGGATGTTCTTCTTACTCATCTGACCTTTCTTTTTTTGCCTTCAGTTGTGGGAATTATTACCGTTGCCCACCTGTTGGGAGATAATCTGTTTTCACTGCTGCTGATTCTCGCAGTAAGTCTTGTAGTGGTAATGATAACTACAGGATGGACTGTTCAGTGGATGGTAAAACGAAGGGAAGGAAAGGAGAGTTGATAAATATGCATGATTATATAAACACGCCAATCTTCGGAGTTGGAATATCGATTCTCGCATTTGCCATCTCCAGCTATATTGCAAGAAGGACAAAAATAATGCTCCTGAATCCCCTGTTGGTTGCAATGATAATAATAGTGGGGATTCTATTGGCATTTGATATAGATTATGAGACCTATAACCTTGGAGGACAGATGATAACCTTCTTCCTTGGGCCTGCGACAGTAGTTCTTGCAGTACCCTTGTACAAGCAGAGAGCTCTGCTGAAAGGGAATCTCGTTCCTATCCTAGTGGGAATTTTTGTGGGGTCTGCAGCAGGTATCATATTTGTCGTATTCGCAGGGAGATTGTTGGGACTGGACCGATTGTTGATTGCATCCCTGCTACCACGGTCAACCACAACTCCCATAGCAATTGAAATTTCGGTGCTCCTGGATGGAAATCCATCCTTGACTGCAATTTTCGTATCAGTAATGGGTATAAGTGGATATATGTTCGGAGAAAAGCTTTTGAATCTATTTGGAGTCCATCACCCCATTGCCCGGGGAATTGGAATTGGAACCACCTCCCACGCGGTTGGAACTGCCAAGGCAATGGAGCTTGGAGAAGTGGAAGGGGCTATGAGCTCCCTGGCAATAGGTGTTGCAGGAATTGTTACGGTGCTGATGGTACCAGGAGTACTATGGCTGCTGAATATTATTTAATGGAGGGATAAGCTATGAAGGAAATATATCTTGCAGGAGGATGCTTCTGGGGTGTTGAGGAGTATTTTTCAAGAATTGAAGGAGTAGTGGACACAGACGTAGGCTATGCAAACGGAAGAAGGGAAAACCCCTCATACGAGCAGGTATGTACAGGCACAACGGGACACGCGGAGACAACCTATGTCAATTACGATGAGACCGTGGTAAGTCTTGAGTACCTTCTGGACAAGTTCTTCAAGATTATTGATCCCACAATCCTTAACAGGCAGGGCGGAGATATAGGGAACCAATATCGTACAGGCATTTACTACACGGATGAGGAAGACCTGCCCATAATAGAAAAGAAGATAGAGGAAGTGGGAACACAGTACAGGGAGCCGATTGTAACTGAGGTGGAGCCGTTGACTTTATACTCCTCCGCTGAGAAGTATCATCAGGATTATCTTAAGAAGAACCCAGGTGGCTACTGTCACGTGGATATGAGCGTGTAGGAGGGATACTGTGATCAAGGTTGATGCTGTTAAGAATATGAACCAGGAGGATAGGCTTCGTTATATGCTGATGCTCCTGAAGGGACAGGTGGATTCTGAGAAGGACGATCTTGCCAACCTGTCAAATGCAACTGCAATTATCAAGGCATGTGTCCAGGATCTTAACTGGGCCGGCTTCTACCTTATGAAAGACGGGGAGCTTGTCCTTGGGCCATTCCAGGGGCTTCCTGCCTGCAATAGGATAGAGGTTGGAAAGGGCGTCTGCGGAACAGCCGTTAAGGAAGAAAAAACCCAGCTTGTACCGGATGTGCATCTATTTCCCGGGCATATAGCCTGTGACTCGGCATCCAACTCGGAGCTGGTCGTCCCCATTATCAAGGATGGGATAGTATATGGAGTATTGGATCTTGACAGCCCCTTGAAGGACAGGTTCCATGAGCTGCACTGGGATTATTTCAGAAGGTTTGTAGATGTATTAAATAAGCATATAGACTGGAAAAAGGTGACATCCTAGGATGATGGGCGCAGACGGGAGTTGTTTGGATGAGTAGATTAATTGAATTTCACGATATCATAGAAAAATCCAGGATAAATTGCCAGGAATCCATTTTCAATGGCGAGTCCTCCTTTATCAGGGAGACTCATAATGAGAAATCAGAGAGCAACAGAATGTATCTGGGTGATAATCTGGATGCTATGGTCCATCTTTTACAGAATGGATACAAGGAGAGGCTGGATCTTGTATATATCGATCCGCCCTTTTTTTCAGGGGCTGACTACAGGAAGAGAATAAGGATCGAGACAGATGGGGAGGATCTTGTCTTCTACAATCACACTTTCGGGGATACCTGGAAGGGTGGACTGATGGAGTACCTGGAAATGATTGCAACCAGGCTCTTTCTTATAAAGGAGCTATTGTCCGACCGGGGAACGATATATGTCCATGTGGACAACAGGACAGCCCATTATATGCGATTGATCCTTGATGAAGTATTCGGAGAGGAAAGGTTCCTCAATGAGATTATCTGGTCCTACAAATCCGGAGGCGCCGGGAGAAAGAGCTTTTCCAAAAAGCACGACAATATCCTTGTCTACACAAAGACAAAGGGTTATATATTCAACCCAATCAGGGAGAAGTCCTACAACAGGGGCATGAAGCCCTACAGGTTCAAGAATGTATCGGAATACCAGGATGAGCTGGGCTGGTATACCCTTGTAAATATGAAGGACGTCTGGACAGTGAACATGGTTGGGAGGACCTCCGCAGAAAGGGTAGGCTATCAGACACAGAAACCTGAGGCTCTGCTTGCCAAAATCGTAGAATCTTCATCAAATCCAGGCTCGGTGGTAGGGGATTTTTTCATGGGCAGCGGCACAACCCTTAAGGTTGCCGAGAATATGGGAAGAAGATGGGTTGGTTCGGACAGCAGCATCCAAAGCATCCTGACTGCAGGGAAAAGGCTGGGAGCGGAAGCAGGGTTCCATCTCTACCATAACCTTGGGGATAATGATTCCTCTTTGGAATTCTCGGTAGAAATGACAGAAAAGAACAACAGGAAGAGGATTTCCATAAAGGACATTGCGATAGATGAGGAAATAATCGAAAAAAATTCATCGGACCCTCAGCTGGCAGAAAGGCTTATTCATGAGAATCCTTCAAGTTATATCGACTATCTTGGAGTATATAGGGTAAATATCTACAGAGAATGCATCCGGGAATTTTATGGTCCGGAGGTGGAAATGGAATTCAACCTGGATGATGTGATTTCCGGGGAGGATAGACTGACCGTAAGACTGATTGACATATTCGGGAATACAGCAGAGAAAGAACTGGAGGGATAATATGAGAAAAACGGAGGGATTGAAGCCAGACAGGGTGTTCCATTACTTCGAGGAGCTTACCAAGATACCAAGATGCTCCTATGATGAAAAAAGGGTCAGCGATTATCTTAAAAGCGTAGGAGAAGGATTGGGGCTCCATGTGATACAGGATGAGGCTCTGAATATAATCATAAGAAAGCCGGGTACTGAAGGCTATGAGGACAAGCCCGTTGTAATAATACAGGGACATATGGATATGGTCTGTGAGAAGGCAGATGATTATGATATTGATTTTTCAAATGACCCGATACCATTTGAGATTGACGGTGACTACCTGGTTGCGCCAAAGACCACACTTGGCGCTGACAATGGCATAGCGGTGGCAATGGGCCTGGCAATACTTGAATCAAAGGATATCCCTCATCCACCATTGGAGCTCCTTGTAACAACCAACGAGGAATCTGGAATGTCAGGCGCAAAGGAACTTGATACGGACAACCTTAAAGGAAAAATCCTTATCAACGTCGATTCAGAGGAAGAGGGAACACTTCTTGTAAGCTGTGCCGGAGGATCGAGGCTTATGGTAACAGCCCCCGTTCAATGGACTGAAAGAGCGGGAAAGGTCTATAAATTGAGAATCAGCGGTTTGAAGGGCGGACACTCCGGTATGGAGATCGACAAGGGAAGAGGAAACTCCAACAGACTTCTTGCAAGGGTTCTGAATGGAATGAAGGATCTCCCCTATCAGCTGCTGCACATAGAAGGCGGATCAAAGTCAAATGCAATTCCAAGACTTTCCATCGCAAGGATTTCCCTTGATGAAGAAAATCTCCAAAAGGCCAGGGAAGTTGTTGCCAGATATGGGGAAGCATTCAAGAAGGAGCTGGCTGCAAGCGACAGTGGTGTTCAGGTTACTCTACAAGAGGCTGAGGATATGGAAAAGGCAATGACGGAGGAATCCAGAGACAAGATAATCGCTGCCTTGATGCTGATTCCAACAGGAGTACAGACAATGAGCCAGGCTATAGAGGGTCTTGTTGAAAGCTCCAACAATATGGGGGTAGTGGTTACCCATAAAGACAAGGTGACAATCGAGAATGCCATCAGAAGCTCTGTAAAGACTTTGAAGGAATATATAACCGCACAGATAGGAGCTCTTGCTGAAAGCTTGGAGCTTCAATGGGAGACATCTGGAGAATATCCAGCTTGGGAATACAGGAAGGATTCGTATATCCGGGATGTGTTTGTCCAGGCTCACAAGGACATTACAGGGAAGGAGCCCAAAGTTGAGGCAATCCATGCCGGACTTGAATGCGGACTCTTTGATGAGATGATGGAGGATGTCGATATGATATCCCTGGGACCAAATATGGAGGGCGTACATGCTCCCGGTGAAAGGCTGAGCATATCATCCACTGAAAGAACCTACGGTCTGCTTCTCCAGGCATTGAAAAAAATAAATTAAGTTTTCACTTGTATAGTGGGGGCAAAATAAGGTACTATAACAGTAGAATATAAGAAAAGGAGAATGATGATGAGCGATAACAAACACGAGCACGATGAAAACTGCAACCATGACCACGAGCATAATAACAACCATGACCACGAAAGCGAACATGAGTTTGAGAATGAGGAAATGGAGATCATAACTCTTACGCTTGATGATGATACAGAGCTTGAGTGTGCAGTAATAGGAATATTCGAAGTTGAGGATAAGGAATATATTGCACTTCTTCCATTGGGAGAGAACCAAGAAGAGGATGAAGTACTTCTTTACGAGTACAAGGAGCAGGATGAAGAGGAATTTGAGCTTTCATTGATTGAGGATGAAGAGGAATTTGCCCTTGTCTCAGAGGCATTCTATGCTCTATACACTGAAGAGGACGAAGTAGAGGAAGACGAAGAAGAAGACGAAGAAGAAGAGTAATCCAGTGGAAAGTACTTTGCACCTGCAAAGTACTTTCTTTGAATATCAGAGGTGAATCACTTGTTTAAACTTATAGCAATAGATCTGGACGGAACACTCCTTGACAGCAACAAGAGGATTTCGCCTGAAAACAGGGAGATTGTCAATAGGCTTATCAGAGAGGGATATCAGGTGGTAATAGCCACAGGGAGAAGATATTATTCAGCAAAGATGCTGGTGAAGGAACTTGACAGCCATATGGTCATAGTGGCAAACAACGGTAATATTGTAAGGAGCTCTCTTGATGATAAAATTCTGATTTCAAAATTTATGGACAGGGAATCCTACAGGGATATCCTGGATGAGGCAAAGCTTAATGGCCTTCATGGCATAGTCCATATAGATAGATATCAGGAGGGCATTGATATTGCTGTGGAGAAGGATGAAATCCACGGGGAGCATCTGAAGTACATGACTGAGATGGACAAGAGGTATCTGGTATTGCCGGAAAAGGAAATATATCTGCTGGACAGGGTGTTGGCAGTTGTTTTTCCTGGGGATAGGGAGTCCATACATAGCTTTAGCGACAGGGTTTTCCAGAAGTACCCGGACAGGTACAGCTCTCATGTGCTGGAGAACATATATATTGCAGAGGCAATGTTTGAGGCAATGAACCCAGGGGGAAGCAAGTGGAAGACCCTCTATGAGTATGCTTTGTCAATTGGCATCCATAGGGATGAAATAATTGCCATAGGAGATGACAACAACGATGTGGATATGCTTCTCAATGCAGGCCTGGGCATAGCAATGAAGAATGGAAGCGAGCTCTCAAAGGCGGCTGCGGATATTGTGACTGAAAGGGACAACGACCATTCCGGTCTTGCAGAGACTCTGGAGCAGATCCTCCATATATAGAATCAGAGGTGTGAAGTGGAAAAAGAAGTATATAATGTTTATTCAAGCTATCTTAAAAACAAATATGGAGAGAAGGTCTACAAGCTGCCTGTCAAGCTCCCATTGACCTGCCCCAACAGAGATGGAAACCTAAGCGTCGGCGGATGCACCTTCTGCGGGGAGGAGGGCGGTTCCTTTGAGAACCTCTCATCCTGTCTCTCTGTGGAGGAGCAGCTATCCAGAAACAGGGAGCATATGGGCAGTAAATACAAGGCGAAAAAATTCATTGCATATTTTCAGAATTTTTCCAACACATATATGCCTTTTGAGGACTTTAAAAGGTATGTAACTGAAGCTTTAGACGATGATATCGTTGGAATTTCAATATCCACAAGACCTGACTGCATAGACGGGAAATATTTGCAATTTTTAAGTGATATCCAGTATAATAAGGGTATAGATATAACAATCGAGTTGGGGCTACAGACAGTGAATTATCATAGCCTGAAAAGGGTGAACCGGGGACATGGACTTGCAGAGTTTATTGACGCAGTCCAAAATATCAAGAGCAATGGCCTTAGGGTCTGTGCTCATGTGATACTTAACCTTCCCTGGGACGATATGACTGACGTAATTGAGACTTCAAGGGTTCTTTCAGCACTGGGGGTCCATGAAGTGAAGCTGCACAGTCTCTACTTGATGGAAAATACTGTGATGGCAAAACAGTATGAAAACGGTGAATTTAAGCTCCATCCCAAAGAGGAGTATATAAGTCGGGCAATCAATTTTCTTGAGTATCTGAACCCGGAAATAGTGGTTCAGAGAATAATCGGGAGAGCTCCTGAAGAGGGGGCAATTTTTGTCAACTGGCAGGAATCATGGTGGAAAATAAGGGATGAGATCATTCAGCGCATGAGAAATGAAAATACTTACCAGGGAAGAAGATTCAATTACCTTGGAGGTAAAGCCTTAAGAATCTTTAATTAATCATCTGCAGTACGATAAAATTAAGACAAGAAAGGTAAGGTGGTTTATCATGGTTAAGTTCATTTTAGGTGAGAAGGGGTCAGGGAAGACAAAGTGGTTAATCGATAACGCCAACAAGGATATGGCGGATGGCAATGGTAATATTGCTTTTGTTGACGTGGACGATAATCACATTTTCAGCCTGAACTACAATGTTAGATTAATTAATGCCATGGAGTTCAACGTGCTTAATGTGCGGTCCTTCTATGGCTTTTTATGTGGGATTATGGCGATGGATTACGACCTGGACAAGATTTACGTTGATGGTATCTACAAGGTAATGAAGGTTGAGTTCAACGACATGGTGTACTTAATAGATTCTCTTATAAGAATTTCAGAGAGGTTTGAAGTTGAGTTTTACATCAATATTGACTATACAATGGATGAGGTACCTGAAAATCTTAGACCATACTGCTACCAGATAGAAAATTAAAGGACGGAGCCTTCGGGCTCCTTCATTATTTAGTTGGGAGATGAAGAAGTGAGAAAGGAAAGACTTGATAAGGTACTGGCCAACATGGGCGTAGGGACCAGAAAAGAGGTCAAGGAAATCATCAAGGCAGGCATGGTATCTGTCAACGACAAGATCACCAAGGCAGCAGACCACAAGGTTGACATAGATGTGGATATAATTGTTTGTGGCGGGAAGAGAGTCCGCTACAGGGAGTTTATATATATTCAGATGAACAAGCCGAAGGGAATGATTTCTTCCACGGATGATCCCAGAGAATCAACGGTTATGGAACTGCTTGATGATAGCTATCAGAATTTCAGGCCTTATCCAGTGGGAAGACTTGACAAGGACACAGAGGGACTGTTGTTGATAACAAATGACGGCAAGCTCGCTCACGAGCTTCTATCCCCGAGAAAGAAGGTGGACAAGACATATTATGCCCGCATTGACGGGGAACTGGCCGATGAGCATGTCCAGGCCTTTAAAGAAGGGATTCTTCTGGAGGATGGATACCATACACTTCCGGCAGATTTGCGGATAATCTCTACAGGCGTGGTGTCAACAGCCGAAATAACAATTCAGGAAGGAAAGTATCATCAGGTGAAAAGAATGATAGGAGCACTGGGGATGAGGGTAGTATATCTGAAGAGAATCAGAATGGGCCCCCTGATGCTGGATGAGAGTCTTCAACCTGGACAGTACCGAGAGCTCAGTGATGAGGAAATTGAATTGTTGCTGAACCTGTGATATGTGGTATAATATCCACAGAGAACAGATTTTATAATTAGAATGGGTGTATAATTTGATTTATCATAGAAAAAAAGGTCTTTTCCAGACTTTCTTTGAACACAGGTCTTCATTGATTACTCAGTATGAAAACGGGGACATAACAAAAAGAGAGTTTCTGGAATACAATTACGATTTTGTTAGAAGAATGAATGTGAAGCCCTTCCTTAGGGTGGACAGCTTTGAAAAAGGCATGTACAATTATCAGTACTATAATGTATTGGCCAAGTATTTCAGAATGCTTGCCAAGGAGGTAAAGTCCTCCAGAAAGCACCAGAGATATTATGTGCAATACCTGAACAAGGGCAACAACTATTATCATGAAAAGGACAAGGCTGCACTGGCTCTTATGAAACTCCTTGATTTCCAGGGGGTTGAGGCTTACTTTATCAATTGTGAGTCCAAGGGATTGATGGACAAGCTTTACGAAATATTGCTCCTTGACCACAAGGAAGCCATATTCCACTCAAAGGCAACCTGGCTTCTTGACATCCTAAAGGATGAAGGGGTATTTTCAGAAAATAGACGTATATCAGTGATAGATGAGTATATAAACGAGACGTATTAAACCTATAAGTAAAGACTGGCTGATCAGCCAGTCTTTTTTGCATTTAATTTGTAAGGAGTCTTACAACATCTTCTGTTGGAAGGCCTAATTGTATTTTGTAGGTTCCAGACTTCAGCTTTGTATCAAGATCAAGCTCCACAGCCTTTGCTATAAACTCTCTGCTGCTTGAAACTATGCCTTTCTCTTCAAGTAGCAGGCCGATTTTCCCAGGCATGCTTCCCACAGGAATCTCTACCATTACTATGACCGGTGATGAAGGATCAGAAGGCTGTTCGGCAGGGTCATCACCTTCAGAGGGTGTTCCCCGCCCATCTGGGTTCTCAGGGTTTTCATCCGTCTCCGGAGCACCTTCTCCCTCCCTGCCGGTGTTATCCACAATGACCTGTCCCGGAGTAGGTGCTCCCAGGGCATCCTTTGCAAAAAGCACATCCAGACGCCATCCAATGACTCCCACCACAATCAGTAGTATCACTATCATAAAGATATAGTCCACTGAGTCGTACAGTATATCTCTTATTTTGTCCATTAACTTCATTCAAGTATCACCTCTATGTCCTTTAAATGCCTGAAATTTTCCTTTTTTACTCATTTTGTAGTATAATTATAACATAAATTCATAGGAAAAGGTGAGATAAACTTTGAGAGAAATTAAGATAGAAAAAAATGAGAGTCAGCAAAGACTGGACAGGTTTCTTAAGAAATACCTGGCAGATGCAACACAAGGCTTTATATACAAAATGATCAGAAAAAAGAATATCAAGGTAAACAATGCCAGAGCGGTTCCCGATATGATGCTGGAAGAGGGAGACCTGGTCCAGCTGTATCTGGCTGAGGAAACAGTAGAGAAATTCAAAGGCAAGAGGAAATATCCCAGGTCGAGGGTCAGCCTGGATATAATATATGAGGACGACAACATAGTGCTCATAAACAAACCGGCAGGTCTTCTTTCCCACGGAACAGGTGAGGAATTCCAGGATAATGTTGTAGATGCCCTTGTAGGATATCTGATTGACAATGGGGATTATATACCTCGGCTGGAAAAGACCTTTACTCCTTCAATATGCAACAGACTGGACAGAAATACATCGGGAATAATCGTGGGAGCCAAGAATTATCAGAGTCTGCAGCTGGTGAATCAGGCCATAAAACAGGGCAGGTTCGGGAAATTCTACAAGACCATTGTAAAGGGAAACATCGAGAAGGATTTTGAACACAAGGCGTTCCTGACAAAGGACGAGGAGAGGAATCGAGTGGAAATAAGCGACGACGATTCGGAGGGCGGCAAGGAAATCTGGACGCGTTTCAGGGTGCTTCAAAGATCCAGAGGCTATACGATGCTTGAGGTGGAGCTTCTTACCGGGAGGACACATCAGATCAGAAGCCATCTGGCGTCTCTGGGCTACCCTGTGATAGGGGACAGGAAATACGGCGACAGAAGAGTAAATGATGAGTTGAAAACAAAGTATGGACTTGCAGACCAGTGGCTTCACGGCTATAAAATAGTATTTGACGGTCTGGAAGAGCCTCTTGATTATCTGAATAAAAAAGAATTTACAGCCGAAGTAGATGGTATGTTCGCAAAAGTAGAAAATGGTCTCTTTAAACAGCGGGGTGATTGATATGGGAAAGAATATTAGTGTGTTTGTGGAAGGATATGGAGAAATCAGTATTCCAATGGGTACAACACTTCTCCAAATATCAGAGGAAGTATTCGGCGAGGATTATTTGAAGTATCTGGGGGCAAGAATAAACAATGAAATCTACCCTCTTTACAAGGAGGCCAGTGATGGCCACCATATACAATTTCTTGACAACAGGGACGTCGACGGCTACAGGATTTACACAAAGACCATATCTGCAGTTTTTATAATGGGCTGCAAGGAGATTTATCCCGACAAGGATGCAATTATTCATCATTTTCTAGGTCCGGGACTTTATGCTGAGCTGGATGACAAACACGGGATTTCCTTCAAGGAGGCGAAAGCCCTTGAGGAGAAAATGAGGGAAATAATACACAGCAATATACCCATCATGAGGTCTGATTATCCCAGGGATGAGGCTTTGGAGATATTCAAGGAGCATGAGTATTCAGACAAGGTAAGGCTGATTTCCTCAATGGAGAAGGACACAATAAGCATTTACAGAATCGGTGACCATATAGATTCATTCCATGGCTATCTTGCACCCTCTACGGGATTTGTGGCTGAATTCAAGCTGAAATACTATTATCCGGGGATAATCATTCTGTTCCCAAGCAGAAAAAACCATTACAATATGGATAATTTCAAAGACCAGAAAAAGCTGGCCAAGATCTTCAAGGAATCAAACAGCTGGCTGGAAATTATGGATCTGTCAAATATCGGTTCTCTGAACGAGAGAATAAACAACGGAGAGCTGAAGGAGCTGATCCAAATTTCTGAGGCGCTTCATGAAAAAAGAATTGCCCAGATTGCAGACAAGATATGTGAAGACCAGGATATAAATATGATTCTTATATCAGGGCCTTCATCATCCGGCAAGACGACTTTTGCAAAGAGGCTTTCAATTCAGCTTAAGGTAAATGGAAAGCGGCCCATATCAATATCCATGGATGACTATTTTGTCAACAGGGAGGATACGCCCTTGAAAAAGGACGGAAAGCCTGACTTTGAGTCAATCGACGCAATCGATCTGGTACAGTTTAACAGAGACCTGGTTAAGCTTCTGGAGGGGGAGACCATCCAGCTGCCAAAGTTTAACTTTTTGACAGGCAAGAGGGAGCCTTCAGGAAAGTGGATCAGCGTGGACAAGGACCATCCAATTATTATCGAGGGAATTCATGGGCTGAATCCAAAGCTGACATTGGATATACCTGAAAAAAATAAATTCAAGATATATATATCTGCTCTGACTCAGTTGAATATTGATAATCACAATCGAATTTCAACTACTGACACCAGGCTTATCAGGCGAATGGTAAGAGATGTAAAATACAGGGGCAATGCTCCTGCAAGAACCTTTGAAATGTGGCAGGGAGTAAGGTCTGGAGAAGAGAAATACATCTTCCCCTACCAGGAGGAGGCGGATGTAATGTTTAATTCTTCCCTTGTATATGAAATGTCTGTACTGAAAAAATACATTATGCCCCTTATTCAGGAGGTAACTCCGGAAAGTTTATATTACAGTGAGGCCAAGAAGCTGCTTAAGTTTCTTAAATACTTCAGACCAATTGAAGATGAAAGCTGTATACCTCCGAATTCAATTCTTCGCGAGTTTATAGGAAGCTAGGGTGAAGGGATGAAAAAGCTATGGATACTGATGCTTGCAGCAATATTGATTCTTGCAGGCTGCAGTGATAATCTGACCGAGAAGGAACCGGCTGAAGGGGTTCCTGAAGAAGAGATGCCTTTAGCTGAAGAACCGCAGCCTCCTTCACAGGAGGAGATCTTAAGGGCTGTGGTGGAAAAGATGACTGTGGGGGAGAAGATTGGGCAGCTCCTAATGGCAGGCTTTGAAGGTACCCAGATCAGCGAGAGGGAAAGGAGTCTTATTGAAGACTACGGTATAGGAGGATTTATATTTTTCGGACGGAATATAACCGATGGGGAAGGAACCAGAAACCTCCTTGACAGTCTTAAGGGAGTGAATTCAAAATCTGGAATACCGCTTCTATTGGCTGTGGATGAAGAGGGCGGATCGGTAACTAGACTTTCGGGAATTTACAGGAACCTACCTCCGCAGTCAAGACTTGGAGAGGAAAAGGACGCCACCCTTGCATACAACTATGGATATATACAGGGAGAAAAATTAAAAAGACTGGGCTTTAATGTGGATTTCAGCCCGGTTCTGGATGTTGATTCAAATCCTGAAAATCCAGTTATCGGAAACAGGGCAATTTCAGACAATCCCGAGGCGGTAGCAGAGCTGGGAGTAAAGGTTATGGAAGGAATCAGGGACCAGGGGATAATTCCGGTTGGGAAGCATTATCCTGGCCATGGGGACACTGCCGTTGATTCCCATACCTCATTGCCACTTGTCCACAAGACAATGGAGGAGCTTATGGCAATTGAACTGGTACCCTTCCAGAAGGCTATAGAGGAGGGGATACCTGCAATAATGGTTGGGCATCTTCTGGTGCCTTCACTGGATAATGTACCATCATCCTTGTCGAAGGCGACCATCCAGGAGCTCCTTAGAGACGTCCAGGGCTTCTCGGGTGTGGTTTTTTCAGATGACCTTACCATGGGAGCCATTACGGCAGAAGGGAGCGTCAGTGAGGCTGCTGTTCAGTTCATTATTGCAGGTGGTGATATTGCATTGATATGTCACGGTGAAGCTGAGGCGTTTGAAGCCTACGACGCCATTATGAGGGCCTGGGAGGAGGGTCTCCTTTCAGATGAAAATCTGGATAAAAGGGTTATGAGGATTTTAAGGCTGAAGGATGACTTCAGGCTCCAGGACTCACCTGTCAATAGAGAATATAAGAGCAGTATTGATGATATGATTGAAGGATTAATTGGGGAGTGATATCTTTTATGAAAAGGGTTATTGGCATTGATCTTGGAGGTACAAAGATAAATGGAGCTGTGGTGGATGAATTAGGAGACATCATCAGGTGGGATACCCTGTCCACCAGCAAATCAGGGTCGCCAGAAGAGGTTATGTACGGAATAAAAAGGATTGTCCGCAATCTGATGGACGGCGAGAATATATCTGCGGTAGGAATTGGCTCTCCAGGGTTTATTGACTCTGACAATGGGAAGGTCATGGCAGTAGGAGGGAATATAGAGGGCTGGGCAGGAATGGATATAAGATCGCCCTTGGAGAAGGAATTCGGAATTCCCGTACAGGTTGAGAATGATGCCAATGTGGCCGGTCTCTGCGAGGCATGGATCGGGGAAGGCATGGACAAAAAAAGCTTTGTGATGCTTACTGTTGGTACAGGTCTTGGAGGAGCCATATTCACAAACAAGGAAGGCCTGTGGCGGGGGAGTCATTTTCAGGCTGCCGAGGTAGGCCACTCTATCCTGTATCCTGGAGGACATCAGTGCAACTGCGGCCAAAGAGGCTGTACAGAGATGTATGTTTCAGGAACAGCAATAGAGGAAGGATACGAAAGACTCACAGATGTCAGGAAAACCGGAAGGGAAATAATCGAAAGCTTTCATGAGGACGAAATCTCAGCCAGGGTGGTCAGGAAATTTGCCTGGGATTTTTCAATGTTTCTACTTACCATCAAGAATATTTTCGACCCCCAGACCATAATAATCGGAGGGGGAGTCATTTTATCAAAGGACAACTGGTGGGATGAAATGATGGCAAACTTCAATAGTGAGGTCAACAACAATCCAGGGATAGAAATAGTTCCGGCAAGATACCTGAACGATTCAGGGACTATCGGAGCAGCCAAGGCAGCATTGGATATGCTTGTGCAGGGAGGCATAAAATGGGAATAGGAACAGTTTATACAGGAGGATTTGGAAACAGCAGAAGCGAGCTGATGGCAAAGGAGTATATCCAGATGCTTTCCCAGGATCTGGGGGAGAGTGTATATTTCGTACTTCCAAATGGAGAGCTCCTTAGAGCACTTAGAAGAAGGGCTATAAATGAGACCGGGGGTGCCTTCAACATCGGAGTAATGACCTTTGATGATGTTGTAAACAGGATAATTTCAGGGGAATCATATAAAATGATAGAGAGACCAATACAAATAAACATACTACAGACCACAATGAAAAGGCTTGCAGAATCAGGTTCACTGCAGGTCTTTCATAAAATGGTGGATTACGAGGGCTTTGCCGGTTGTGTTCTGGATATGATAACCGAGGCGAAAAGGGCATTGATATCGCCGGGGGGGTTCAGCGAAAAGACCAGTGGCGACAATTATCTGGAGGAGGTTTCACTTATATACTCCGACTATGAGGACTTTCTTCGAATCAACGACCTCGTTGACAGAGAGGGCAGCTATATTGCTGCTGTTAAGCTTCTGGATGAAAACATATCTGATTTCCAAGGGCTGCGGAGAATCTTTATAGACCAGTTCTATGATTTCAGACCGGTGGAGCTTGCAATACTGGAGAAGCTTATGGAGAGAGAAATCCATATCACCATAAATATTCCATTTGGAGAGCCTGACAGCACATCAATCCTGCAGGGTACCATTGACATGCTTAAGAATCTTGGTTTTGAAATAATCCATGATAAGGAAATTCATGGTGAATTGTTTGAGGAATTTGGAGAATCCCTGATAAGCCAGAAGAGAAACGTAGACCCAGAGGGGGGGATCTCCTTGATAAGGGCTGAAAATCCCGAACTTGAGGTCAAGATGGTCATAAACAAGATAAAGAGACTTTTGATGGGCGGTGTAGAGCCTGATCAAATCCAGGTTGTGGCAACATCATTCTGGCACAGAAAGTTGTTTCTGGAGCTTGCACAGGAGGAAAATCTCAATGTGAATTCACCTGTAAAGAAATCTCTTACAGACAGCAAGCTTGTGCGCAGTTTTATGGATTTGCTGAAATTGCGGGAGTCTGGGGGAAGCAAGGAAGCAATTATCAATGTAATCAAATCGCCTCTTCTAAATAGGGATGGAATTGACAATGAGCTGGAGATTGGGATACGGAGGCTGAAATTCAAGAATCTGGTGGAGCTGAAAGTGATGATTGGTTCATCAGAGAAGCTGCAGATCAATAAGAAAACCCTCGGGAAAATTTATGGATTGATTGATGGAATTGATATCCTGATCAAGGAGGAATACGAAGAATCAAACCTTTGCAGCCACGGAAGATATGCGCTGGAGATGCTGGATTCACTGGAGCTACAGGAATACATACTTGAAAAGTCAGAGGCGCTTCAAAGCTGGAAGTGGTTGATGAGTGAAATGAATTCATTAAGCTCGTTCAGGGAGGTTCTCCAGGAAATAACCCATATGGATTATATAGACTGGGAATTGACGTTCCCGGATTTTATGGGCATTCTCCGCGACTTCACAGGACAAGGCGAAATAATTACAGAAAATCCAGCAACAAACGGAGTTGAGCTTTTGAATCCCACAAATGCAAGAGCTCTTGGAAGGGATTATAAGTTTGTTATTGGTATGAACAAGAGTCAGTACCCTGTCCTTGACGAGGACAACTTTCTGTTTTCTCAAAAAAGGATGGAAATTCTAAAGTCCATTGGATTCAAGCGACTTGACTACAGGGAACGATTTGAAAACGAGCTTTTAAAGCTGTCAAGCATTGTAGGGTCTACGGGAAAACACCTCTATCTTGGGACGTCTTCTTCACTCGAGGGCGAGGAGGACCTGCCCTCAATATTTCTTTCGAGGATATTAAGAACCTCCGGGAGCAGCGAGGCTACGGTCAATATTCCACAGGAGATTGTAGATATTGATTTCTACAGGAATATTGACCTCCATGAGATATCCAGCAATGACGATTTCCAGAAGTTTCTTTTGTGGAGATACTATGAAAAAAACCTTTCAGAGGATTCTCTGAAATATTTTGTTGCCGGGAACAGGGAGCTGGTAGAAGCCATAAACAGCAGATTGCAGGCTGAAAAAAGCAGAGCGGCTGAGGGATTCCATAAATACAGTGGAGTTCTCACATCCGGTGAAATTCTTAAAATCATAGATGAAAGGCTTCAAAACAAGGTCTTTTCGATATCCTATATGGAAGAGTACCTGAAATGTCCATATGCTTTCTTGCTGGGAAAACTCTTTGGATTGGAGGAGTCTCCAAGAAAGTGGCAGGAGACAAAGCCAATTGACAAAGGGCAGATATATCACAGGGTACTTTGCACCTACTATAAAACATATAAAATGGACATTGGGGAGGACCTTGAAGGGTTCCAGACGGAGCCAACCAGAGATAATCTTCGGGAATGGGTTTCCATGGAGGCAAAAACCTTTGGTATAGGCAATGAATCCGGCGGGGACAGACTATTCCTTAAATCAATAGAGGAAACCCTCTGGAATTATATAAATGCTGATATTGAAAGACTGAAAAAATCCTCAATCGAGGTTTTGCCATATTCCATGGAACAGGAATTTGGACTGGACAGGAGCTTCTCGCTTTCAGACGGAGCGCGAGAAATCTATTTCAGGGGTGTAATTGACCGTATCGACAGGGTAGAGGGTGAAAGCTACATTCTGACAGACTACAAATCCTCAGCCTTTGGCAAGCAGACAAAAGGGGATATTGAAAGTGGTCTAAGCATTCAACTGCCCGTGTATATACTTTCCCAGATGGATAAGAAAGTCACTGGAGGATACTATGGAATTCTTTCCTCCGGAGAGCTTTATCCCTCGATGGCAATCAAAGATAGGGCACCATTTGTGACTGGAAGAAATGCCGGAGCAGTTGATGAGCACGAGTTTGAGAGGCTTCTTCAGATAAGCCGGGAGGCTGTGTTCAATGCGGTGGACGAAATTGAAAATGGAAATTTTGCCGTCAATCCCAAAAAATGTTCATCTTACTGCATCTTCAGGGATATCTGCAGATTTGATAAAAAAGGGGAGGCGAGTTGATGGACAGACAAAAGGAGGCAATCAAGACCATAAGCATGAACCTTGCAGTGACAGCGGGAGCTGGAACAGGAAAAACAAAGGTCCTGACTGAAAGATATGTCCATATACTTGAAAATGGGAACCTCCAGGATGGAAAGGAGATTGAATCCCTTGTTGCAATAACCTTCACAAAGAAGGCAAGCACCGAAATGAAGGAACGTATCGAGCAGGAAATTGCAAAGCATCTCCATAAAGGGGAACGCTGGGAAAGGTTTTACAGGGATTTCTCAAAGGCATATATAATGACGATTCACAGCTTCTGCGGGAAGCTGCTTAGAGAAAATCCTGTTGAAGCAGATATTGACCCCGGATTTCAGGTTCTCGAAGAATATGTGGCTGACAGGATGTTGAAGGAATCTGCGAGGACTGTTCTCAATGAAGTTCTTAAGGATGAACATAATCTCCAATCAATAGCCCAAACTGTGAAGAAGGATAGTGGGCTGCTTGTAAGGGAGCTTATTGACCTGTACAAAAAAATAAGAACCCTTGGAATATCCATGGATGAGGCAATTGAAATTACAGCTTCCCATATGGAGAGTATGGAGGCTGATAGGGATATCCTAGATGAAATTAGGGAGCTGGCCGTATACTTAAGGGGTGAAATGGGAAAAGGCAAATTTATAAACATTTTAAAGGAACCTTTACCGGAATCTTTCCTCGAGGACCATTGCCCGGACGAGATGCTGGAGGAAGCCCTTCAAATGCTGTTGGACAATATGGGAAGCAGCAAGAAGGCACCGGAGGCTCAGGCTCGTATAAGGGAGCTGCTGCTATTGGCGTTGTCCGTCTATGAAAAGGAGAAGCTCCAGCTCTACAGACTTATACTCCAAATAGTACGTGAGATTCACCTGGACTATTCACATGGAAAGGCAAAACAGAGGTCTCTTGATTATGAAGACCTTCAGATAAAGGCATATGAGCTGCTGCAGTCGGAGGATATTCTGGAAAGATATCAGGACAGATTCAAATATATTATGATTGACGAATTTCAGGACACAAATCTGCTTCAGAAGAATATTTTTTACAGGCTTGCATCAAGGGACGATAAGCTGGACAGAGGGAATCTTTTTGTTGTGGGTGATCCCAAGCAGTCCATTTACGCATTTAGAGGGGCCGATATCCAGGTTTTCTATGATGTTATGGATGATATAAAATCCTCGGACAATGGCAAGGTAATAACATTGACTGAAAACTACAGAAACGTTTCCACAGTATTGAAGCTGGTTGACAAAATATTTCACGGCCTTATGGGAACCAGGTATGATTCACTGAATCCCAACAAGAAGGTGGACGAGCCCATGGAGGTTGAAATACTCCATGATAAAGACTTTGAAGGAAGCTCTGAAGAAAGTCAGCAGTTCGAGGCAGACCAGATTGCCAGAAGAATCAGGTATATGGTGGACAATGAATATCTCCACAATAAAAAGAAAATTAGATTTGGAGATATTGCCCTGTTGTTCAGAGCCTTGACTCGGAGCAGCATATATGAGGAAGCTTTGAGAAGATACAATATTCCATACAGCAGCACTGGAGGGAAGGGATTCTATGACAGGGAGGAGATACTGGACATAGTGAATGCCCTGAAGGCAACGAGCAACCCAGAGGATACCATTTCAATGGTAGGCTTCCTGAGAGGAGGATTTGCGGGCCTGTCTGATGAAGCGATTTTTCATATTCTCAATGGACTGCAGAATAAGAAAGAAGAAGGAATTCTGGACATTATGGAACAAATTATTAAAAACAGGAACAAGGAGCTGGACGGTCACGATTACAGCACAATGGAATCAACATGGAAAATGTTGAGAAGTGTGTTCTTTCTGAAAAATCATTTGGGCATTGTGGAGATTCTTAAGCTACTTATGGAGGAATCTGCATTCTATAAGAGTCAACTTTTACAATATCAGGGATTGATGAGGTCAGAAAATATCGATCGATTTTTATTGATTGCAGGGGAGTTCGAAGCTACAGAGGGAGGTAGTCTTGAGGAATTCATAGATTACATTGAAAACAGAAGAGAAGAATCTGATGGTGACGGAGTCCAGGCAACCGGGGGAGATTCTGTAAGCCTGATGTCAATTCACAAGTCCAAGGGACTACAGTTTCCCGTTGTCATAATACCTGAGATGGGACGAAAGGGTACCAGTGACAGCGCTGCATTTCAGTTCCACAAGGACAAGGGCCTTGGCATAAAGAATGGCAATGGAAGCTACTATGAAATGATATACAAGGATGCGAAGGAAAATCTTCAGGAAGAGGTTAAAAGACTGATATACGTTGCCATGACAAGGGCTGAAGAGAGACTGGTCCTGGGATATCAGGGCAGGAAAAGCGGGTTCAAGGCACTTGTGGACGAGTATCTCCATAATACCACGGCCAAGGTAGTATGTAACTTCCCTGTTGAGCCTGAAGAGGCCATCATGGTCAAAACTATTGAGGATGCAGAGGCCATTGGCAACGACAAATCCTATCCCCTACTTGAATTCATTCAGCAGCCAATCAGAGGAAGGGAAGCCTACAGCATAAGTCAGTATACAAGATTCTTGTCCTGCCCAAGGGAATACTTCCTAAGGTACAAGGCCAGACTTGACATTGAGGATGGGGAGGATTCAGTGGAAGCCAGTGAAATTAAACTCAGTGGCGCCACAAAGGGAACTCTGGTTCATGAATTTTGCCGTTCCTACAAAAGAGGGGACAATATCATTGATCTGCTCCATCATATATCTTCCCGCCAGGGAGTGAAGCTTACTGAGGATATAGAGATGGACCTGATGCCACTGATCGACAATTTCAAGAGGTATTCAGAAGAAACATCATATCCGGATGTGGAGGTGGAAAAGGAATTCTATATTCCCCTGGGAGACCATATAGTTACAGGCTTTATTGACAGACTGGAAATCCTGCATGGACATAAGAGAGTAATTGATATAAAGACAAATAGGATTTCCAATAAAGTCGAGCTCCTGGAGACTTACAAGCCACAGTTGATATTCTACAGGTGGGCTGCCGGCAAAATATTGAATTCCGGAGATATTTCTGCAGCAATCCTGTTTCTTGAGGATGGGTCACTTGTGGACATACAGATTTCAAGGGATGAGGAGAAACTGCTTCTGGAGGATATGGAAAGAACGTTTAATTTTGTGGAAAATCATCACCAGCTGGAGGATTACCAACAGAGTAAGGAATGCAGTCACAACTGCAGGTTCAAATTGTTCTGTAAAAGGGAGGATGCCTGATATGTATTTAAAAAGAATGAGGGATGGATATGAGCTTTTCTATATGGATGAGCCAGTTGAAAATCCCAAGGGGGTCGTTGTAATAACCCATGGTTTTGCAGAGCACTGCAGCAGGTATGACTATGTTTCGTCTTATATAAGGAAAGAGGGATTTTCTGTCGTAAGGTATGACTTAAGAGGGCATGGAAGAAACAAGAACAGGGGTCATCTGGAAAAGTTTGAAGACCTGGTTGAGGACCTTAGGGAGATTGTGGAAGGAGTATCGGAGAAAGATTCGGAGACTCCCATTATTACATTTGGTCATAGCATGGGCGGACTGGTTACAGCCTTATTCGGGGTGAACTATCCGGAAGCCGTCAAGGCCCAGGTATTGTCCGGCCCTGCCGTGGGCAAGCTGCCATCTGCTGAAAAGCTTCAAAATGGTCTGGTCAGGGGATTGTCGAATATAGCTGGAGGCATAATGCTAAATAATCCAGTGGATGAGGGAATATGCGGCAAGGAGGGAGTATACAGGGAGTATATGAACGATCCTGATGTCCTTCACAAGGCATCCTTAAGGCTCTACTACCAGTTTCTCGTAAAAGGTGCCGACATTATGCTCCTTAAGGCCAAGGACTACAGATATCCATGCCTTTTTGTACATGGCAAGGAAGATTCAATAGTACCTATTGAAATCAGCAGACATTTTTACAATGAGATTCCATCACATAAAAAAGACCTCAAGGAGTATGATGGTCTTTACCATGAGATACTCAATGAGGATGCCAGGGACAAGGTTCTTCAGGATATAACAGCCTGGATAAAGGAGCTGGTTTAGGCTGGTGAACGGCTTAATCTGAAAAGTATCAACAATGCAACCATGGATGACCCAAAGCCTATGCCTGTGGTCAGCTTAAACCCTGCCAGGTCGTAGAGTACTGGACCAACAAGGGAGTATAGGGTTACTGTGGCTGCATTTATCGTATAGAAAAGACCGAGAAAGGTTCCTCTCTTACCTGGCTGGATTTCAGAGGCAAAGGCCTGATATGCAGTCCAACCGCCATCCAGTCCGAATGCAAATGCAAAGGCCAGCAAAATAACAAGAGCCACGCTTTGGACATACGGTATTGGAAACAAGGCTAAAACCATTATTGTAAAGGCTACCCTTGAAAATGTAAGCTTTCCGATTTTGTCTGAGAATAACGTGGCTGCAAATATTCCCAAAACTGTTCCTGCCGCAGCAAGGGAGTAGCTAATACCTATCTGACTCTGTGTAAGAGAAAATTCAGATGAAAGGTATATGCCAAGAAAATTAAACATATTAACAGGTGCTGATATTACCAAAAAAAGTGATAGCAGCACCTTTACTGTTCTGGGATGCTTGAGGATTGCAATAAACTCATCCAGGTTCAGCTGGCTGTCCTTCAATATCTCTGTTTCAGGCAGTCTTGTAAGAAGCAAAAATGCAATTACAGCAAGTATGCTTATGGGAAGGTATATGCTCATAAGATTATCAAAGGCATTGGTCATATAGGCTGTGTAGAGTGGACTTCCAAGTAGTGCCATTCCAAAGGCAGTCCTCAGGATTCCGCTTGCCTTGCCCCTGTTTCTGTAGTCGATGAATTCTGAAATATAAGACATCAGGCTGCCACTAAGTGAAAAGTAACCCAACCCTATAAGAATACGTCCGATTCCAAAAAGAAGGGCAGTGGGGGCAAGTCCGCTCATAATGCTTCCTGCAAGGAACAGGAGAAGAGAGTAGGATATAAGCCTCTTATTGCCATATCTGTCAGCCCATACGCCAAATAAAGGCACCAGGATACCCACCGCAGAATATCCCAGGTTGAAAAGGATGACCTGACTGTCCCTGATGCCGAAATACTCTGACAGGTAGGGTGCCAGCGGTCCGATAAAATTCATCTCCATGGCGATAATAAATTGTATTATAAAGGTTGTTGTAAACATTAGTGCCTGGTTCATAAATGCCTCCGTGTAAAGATTTTATTGAAATGTTTTAAAAGAAGCAGGAAACTGGATTGAAATCATGTTATAATATTCGTGCGTCTAAGTAATTAACTTTATATATCATATCATAAAGTCAAAATAAAAAGAAGCAAAGGAGCTGCCCCATGTTCAAGAAATTCATTGCATACTACAAGCCACACAAGACTTTGTTCGCCGCAGATATGTTTTTTGCATTGCTTATATCTGTTTTTGATCTGGTATTTCCAATGTTCACAAGGAATATGATCAATGAAATAATCCCCGACGGGAATATGCCACTCTTGGTAAGATGGACTGGATTAATGATATTCCTTTTTATACTCAGGTACATAAGTCAATATATCGTAGCCTATTATGGGCATCTCCTGGGTGTGAGAATAGAGCATGATATGAGACGTGACATTTTTACCCATCTTCAGACCCTGCCCTTCAGCTATTACGACAATACTAAGACGGGACACATAATGTCAAGGATTGTAAATGACCTGATGGATATCACGGAGCTGGCACATCACGGTCCAGAGGATGTTTTCATCTCCACGATCATGCTCTCAGGTTCCTTCGTCATCCTAATGTTTATTGAATGGAGACTTACTCTGATTTTATTTGCATTTATACCAATAATGATCTGGTTTGCGATTAAAAAGCGGAAGAGAATGGAAGAGGCCTTTATGAAGGCCAGAAAGAAAATTGCAAATGTAAACTCCCAGATTGAGAACAGCATCAGCGGCGCGAGAATTGCCAAATCATTCACCAACGAGGATTATGAAATTGAAAAATTCAATTATAGAAACGATATGTTCGCCAATGCAAGAGGAGAATCCTACAAGGTAATGGCTGAATTTATATCAGGTGTAGGCATTATTTCCAGTGCCCTGAACCTTATTGTAATTTCCCTTGGAGGTTATTTTGTTTATAGAAATATGATAAATATAGGTGACCTTTTTGCTTATACCCTGTATGTCAACTTTTTTATGCAGCCTATAAAAAAGCTGACTGATTTTATGCAGCAGCTGCAGAATGGAATGACAGGTTTCACAAGATTTCAGGAGGTTATGGGCATAGAGCCCTCAATCGTTGATAAAGAGGATGCAGAACAGTTGAAGAATGTGAAGGGAAGAATAGAATTCAGGGATGTGGCCTTCAGCTACGGAAAGGGCGAGCAAAGGGTTCTTTCCGGAATAAACCTTACCCTGGAAAATGGAAGAACAGTTGCGATTGTGGGACCATCAGGCGCGGGCAAGACGACCTTGTGTCATCTTATTCCAAGATTCTATGAAACAACTTCAGGAGAGATCCTAATTGACGGCAAAGATATCAAGGATGTAACTCTGAAGTCGCTGAGAAGGAATATTGGCCTTGTACAGCAGGATGTATTCCTGTTTACGGGAAGCATAAGGGAGAATATACTCTACGGGAATCCTTCAGCCACAGATGAAGAAATCATTGAGGCCGCTAAAAATGCAAGTATACACGACTTTATCAAGACACTGCCACAGGGTTATGACACCTATATTGGTGAAAAGGGCGTAATGCTATCAGGAGGTCAGAAGCAGAGGATTTCAATTGCGAGATTATTCTTGAAGAATCCACCGATTCTCATACTGGATGAGGCTACTTCTGCGCTGGACAATGAAACTGAACAGATGATACAAAAATCCCTGGAAAGGTTGTCCAGAGACAGGACTACCCTAGTCATCGCCCACAGGCTTTCTACCATAAAGAATGCTGATGAGATACTCGTTATGACAGGAAATGGAATTGAAGAGAAGGGAAGTCACCAGGAACTGATCCAAAAGGGCGGTATATATTCAGAGCTTTATACATCTCAGTTCAGGGATGCATGATCCTGTAATGCTATTGTAACCTTATATTAATTGGATTGTAACTACTGGGCTTAGAGGGTATAATAATATGTAAGTGAAGACATCTGTAAGGAGATCAGAACATGAAAAACAAGGTCAACGCATTGCTAATAATTACACTCGTATTGCTGATTGCATCTTTTCTCTACCCGGAAGCAAGGAAAGTTTTAGACCTGGAGGAAAACTATGTCGAAGCTGTTGATATTTCAGAGTCTTTCAAGCTTATGGGCGAGGGAAATCCGGTGCGAAAGAGGATGGGACTGTGGCTGTTGGATTACAGGATGGATGTTGCCCGAAGTGAGCAGAATCTATTAATCGATGAATACGAACTGGCCAAGGAACGGGAGACCTTGATTGAAGAGCCTGGGGAGGAACCAGTAGAAGAGAAGGTACCTGCAGAAGAGAAGGTACCAGTAGAAGAGAAGGTACCTGCAGAGGAGACGGTCCCATGGTCCGGCAAAATTGCTTATCTGACCTTCGATGATGGGCCATCAGAAAATGTTACATCTATGATTTTAAGCGTTCTGGACGAATATGATGTGAAGGCAACATTTTTCGTACTGGGAAAGATGGTTGAACGAAATCCTGAGGTTCTAAAGGAGGTTTACATGGGAGGGCATAGTATAGGAAACCATACCTATTCCCACAATTACGAACATATTTACCTTTCCGGCGAGAATTTCCTTATGGAGGTCTATCAGACTGAGGAACTAATAAGGATTGCCATTGGTGATAGCAGCTATAAAACAAGCCTGGTAAGACTGCCAGGAGGATCCCATGCCGAGTACAAGAAGGAAGCTTTGAATGCTGTGATAGATGCGGGATTAAGATCCTGCGACTGGAATGCTCTAAACGGTGATTCAGATGGATTCGGGATGCCACCGGATTATCTTTACAAAAGGTTCACCGAGACTTACAGGCAACAGGACCAAACTATAATACTAATGCATGACACGGACGATAAAGAAACTACTGTGCAGGCATTGCCAACGATAATTGAGCATCTTTTAAGGGAAGGCTACCAATTCAGAACCCTGGACGATTTTAGGGAATAATCCATAGGGGAATAATCCAATAGGAGGTTAACCATGAACAGAAAGGTTCTCGTAGTTGAGGATGAGGAATCCATAAGGAAATTTATCAGGATAAATCTGGACAGGTCAGGCTACCAGGTGCTGGAGGCTACTACAGGTGAGGAAGGGCTGGAGATTGCAGATAAAGAGGATGTGGACATCGTAGTTCTTGATGTTATGCTTCCTGGAATAGATGGCTTTGAGGTGTGCAGGACATTGAGAACCAGACACCCACATCTGGGGATAATAATGCTGACTGCTAAAAGTCAGGACATAGATAAGATTATGGGGCTTGAGTATGGAACTGACGACTATATGACAAAACCATTTAATCCCACTGAACTTGTACTGAGAGTCAAGTCAATTGAAAGAAGATTGGAATCAGAAGGTGGTCCGGATGCATCAATGCTGGAGTATCCTCCCTTTAAGATCGATGCATATTCAAGACTTTTTTATAGAACTGGGCAGGAAATTGAGCTTACCCCTACTGAATTTTCAATAGCCAAGCTGTTTATAGAGAATCCCGGGAAGGCATTTAAACGGGATGAGATATTGAATTATGTCTGGGGGGTTGATTTTGTGGGAGATTCAAAAATTGTGGATGTAAACATAAGAAGACTCCGATCAAAGATTGAGGAGGATGCCAGCCAGCCATATTATATTGAAACCGTATGGGGTGTGGGCTACAGATGGAGAGCGAAAAGTTAGGAGCAGGGAATGAAACGTAGTATAAAATCAAGGCTTATCAAGAACTTTATGCTGATAATTCTTGTTACTGTTATATTTCTTGAAATACTTCTTATAACGGGGATAAGAACTCATTATTATAAAAATGTAGAAGACATTCTGACCAGTCAGATAGAGTTTTCTACTACTTTTTATGCCCGTTATTTCTCATCGGGGAATCTGGAAGGGATTCTTATCGAAGATACTGATATTTTCTGGCAACACACAGCTGCACAGGTACAGATTCTGGACCTTGAAGGAACCATACTTATGGACTCCCTGGGGATAAATTACACTGATAGAATCGATACGCCTGACATACAGCAGGCCCTTAATGAAGGACGAGGCGTGTGGTCCGGAAATGTCCCATACGATGAAGAACCTGTTATGGCTGTAGCCATGCCAATCAAGAGCGAAGGGGAAAGCATAGGGATCATAAGATTTATTTCCAGCATGGAGGAAACCAACAATATCATAACTCAGATTTCACAGGTCCTGATTCTTATAGGACTTATTGTAATTGCAATATCTGGTTTTCTGAGCGTGTTTCTTGCAAACTCTATAATACGACCGCTCAAGGAAGTGACTGAGGTTGCAGAGAAGATGGCAGACGGTCAATTCAAGGTAAGAAGTGAGGTCAAGGTAAATGATGAAATCGGGAGACTTGCACACACATTGAATTATATGGCAGAGGAAATCACGAGAAAAGAAAACATGAAGAATGACTTTATATCATCAATATCCCATGAATTAAGGACACCTCTGACATCCATAAAGGGCTGGGCTATAACGCTTAGAGATTCCGAGGAAATTGACAGGGAGCTTCTTATGGATGGCCTGGAGATAATTGAAGCTGAATCCGACAGACTTACAGGAATGGTTGAGGAGCTCCTGGATTTCTCCAGGTTTACTTCAGGCAGAATTTCACTGGTCAAGGATACAGTGGATATAAAAGACACCTTAAAGACAGTCGTGTATCAGATGATGCCCAGGGCAATCAATAACAATATAGATTTTATTGTGGATATCGATGATGAGATCAGTCCCATAGTTGGTGACGAGAATAGAATCAGACAGGTTCTGATAAATTTATTGGACAACGCAATCAAGTTTACAGGTGAAGGGGAAGTCAAGCTAAAAGCATATGAGGACGAGAAGTATCTTCTTATTGAGATTAGAGATAACGGACCTGGAATCCCTGAGGAAGAGCTTCCTTATGTGAAGGATAAATTCTATAAGGGCAAGAACAGTAAATCACACAGTGGGATAGGGCTTTCCATATGCGATGAAATCATCGGACTTCATGACGGAATATTCAGGATAGAATCAGAGATAGGGGAAGGAACACGTACTTTCGTAGGCTTCCCAAGGGAGGTATAGATGTGAGAAAATATTTATTGGTGCTTCTGATCTTACTGCCGTTTCTATTCAGCTCCTGTGCTGTCATAGAGGGAGAGACAAAAGAAAGGATAGTGGCCCCGGATAACAATATTGCTCCAATCACAGGCAAATGGGAGATAACTGAATTGGTATATAGCCTTGGTGGTGTGGATAATCAAGAGGATCCGCCCCATATAGGCGAGTCAGGTCTTTTCCATAAGGATGGGGTTGTACTTGGTCAGGATTATTCATCAGATCCGTCCTTTAAGATAAAGAAGGTAAAAACAAGGGATTACCTTATCTCAAAGTTTAAGCTCAATCCGGCATCCCTTCAGATTGAGGATGATTATATCCAGGTGATTACTATACTTAATGAAGATCAGTATTTTGCTGAATTTATTGTAATCGATGATGATACTATGCTGGTCTATAAGGATGAAAGCTTCTATAGACTGGAAAGGCAGCTTGACGAGGTTAGTCTGGATGAAGTGGAGAGGTATATCAACGTCGAAAAAAATATTCAGAGAAATTTGGGAGAGGATGCTGAAGTAAGTCTGAGCACTGGTCTGCTTCTTGGGATCAAGACCCAGAAATTTGACGATGCTTACCAGATTCCAACATGGGAATATCGAACCTATTGGATAAATATGCAGAACAGGGAACTTGCAGGTCTGTATAAACTGGACAGGATACTTTTACCCAGGAAAAACGGCTTCTGGTTTGTTGATCAGGAGAGGATTGTGGAAAACTCGACTATTTCAGACAATATAGAGGCGACCCCGCTTTTCACTCCCAACAGTAACGAGGAAATCATGGAGGCCATGACATTCGACAACAGGGAGAGGACTATCCTGGAAGAAAGACCCGTCCCATCCATCCTTAAAAATATCCTATTTTTGGGAAATGACTATATTTCAGTTGAAAACATAGAGCTGGACAGAGAGGATAGAAGAACATTGCAGGTTTATGCAATTGACAATCTGTCTGAGAAAAAAGCAATCAAGCTGTCTGATCTAGTTGGTGAAACCGGAAGGGACCTTTTTCTTGAAGGAGTTAGAAGTGTTACAGCTATAGATGATAATATTATGATAAATGAAGAAAATGTTGGTCTTGTAAGGAAAAATGGCTACTGGACCATGATGGGAAGAATAAACTATAAGGAAAACGACAAGGAGCTTTACCGGGATTTCAATATCAAGGCAATCCCACCCAAGGAGATGGTCAGCTATGATGAGCTGGCAATTCCATGGGATGCAGTAAAACTGACAGTTCCTGATGTGGAGGATGTGTTTTCTTCTCCCAACAATGAATTTATTGTTGTAATTACAACCTCCCATATTGTAATATATTCTCTGGAAGAGTATGATATAGATAATAACCCTGTAGCTCGAATTCGTCTACCTAATGATTCAGAGGTAGTGATGTCAGAATGGGCAGTGGGAAGGTATCCGGGAATATGGCAGAATGAAATGATAAAACATGGGGCTGAAGAGATCGAGAGATAGCTTCACCGGACATAATATTTGAAGGGACTGATTCAATGGGTACGATAATTGACCTTTTATCAAAGGTTAAAGATATATTAGGCGAGCTTGGTGACTATTTTGGAGATGCAAGCATGATAATCTACGTAACGGCTGCAGTTGCTGCGATAACACTCTTGACACATCTGATCTTCAAGAATATCAGGATTATGAAATACCTGCCGGGTCTTTTTGTACTTGGAATTGGTCTATTCAACTACTACATTGTAAAGGATAATCTGACTGCGGATGAGAGTCTGTTAAACCTTCTTCTATTTGTAATAGGGACCGTTTCAGGATTGGTAGGAATGCTGTTTGCACTTATTATCGGAATATTTACAAAGCCTGTAAAGAGAAAGAAGAAAAAGACTGCAAAGAGGACCAATGGAAAACCCAATGGGAAA
>JBNJCX010000022.1:0-30557 GCA_051744365.1 Bacillota bacterium | reverse complement strand
CAACGAATGCCAATTTCATAGACTGAAAGGAAAATGAAATTGTGCAATGAGACTGAGGAAAATGTATTATACTATTAAGGAGATTGAAATGGAAGATTTAGTTTTAAGTATCATTAACCCATTGCCGATAATTTTTCTTCTGGGAGTTATCGCAGCGAGTCTTTACGTCTTAAGCAAAGGAGCAGACCTTCTTATTGACGAGGCAGTAGTTGTTTCGGGATACCTAAATATACCAAAGGCGATAATTGGCGCCACAATAGTGGCTCTGGGAACTACATTGCCTGAACTGTCCGTATCCACAATGGCGGCAATTCAGGGAAGTCCGGACATGGCTCTTGGAAATGCCGTTGGATCAATAATAGTAAATTCAGGACTTATAATTGGATTGGCTGCGGTTATTAAGCCAATTGATATAGACCAGAGCACAATCAGAATCCAGGGCTGGGTAAAGCTTATTTCGGCAGCTCTCTTGATTGCATTCTCCCTACCACTATTTTCAGGAGGAAAGGTTGGGACAATATCCCAGTCAATGGGATTTGCCTTTGTTGCAATGCTTGTTTTGTATCTTTACTGGTCCTTTAAGGAGTCCAGAAGGGAGTCGGCATTAAATGAAAGCCAATCAGATGAAGAGGTTTCAAAGGGAATAATTGTGAGAAAGTTTCTGCTGATGGCAATAGGAATGGCAATAGTCATACTGTCCTCAAAGGTTCTGATACCTACGGTGGAGCTGACGGCAATCAGAGTGGGAGTTCCCCAAAGTATAATAGCTGCAACACTAGTGGCATTTGGAACAAGTCTTCCTGAGCTTACCACCAGTATCAAGGCTGTCATGAAGGGTCATGGAGATTTGGCCGTGGGAAATATTATTGGTGCAGATATACTGAATGTCCTATTTGTAATAGGTGTATCGGCTGCAGTGACACCACAGGGTCTTGCTGTTCCGATAATATTCTACAAGATACACTTCCCGGCAATGGCAATTATACTCCTGACTTTCAGACTGGTAACCTTGAACAAGGGAAGCAGGATCAGAAGAAGAGAAGGGGCCATGCTTATGGCATTTTATCTGGTATATCTTGGAATGAATGTTACCAATTTCATTTAAAAAATAGGGGCATACCGCTTGGCGATATGCCCCATTAATTTCAATTAAATAACTTTGTTAAAGCATTTTTTAAGCAAGTTATCTCCAATTTTAAATATGTTACCGGCGCCCATAGTGACAACTACATCGCTGTCAGATGTCTCCTTTAGTATAAACGATTCAATCTCGTCAAAGGATCCCAGGTAAACTGCATCAAATCCCTTAGCTTTGATTCTCAGAGCAAGCTCTCTGGAGTGGATTTCTCCAAAGTCTTTTTCCCTGGCTGCATAGATGTCTGCTATAACAATTTTGTCAGCATCCTTGAATGCTTCTGAAAAGCTTTCAAGAAGGATTTTTGTCCTAGTAAATGTATGAGGCTGGAATATGCAATATATTCTGTTTTTAGTTGCTTGCCTTAAAGCTCCAAGACTTGCCCTTATTTCTGTCGGATGGTGGGCATAATCATCGATTATTTCAACATTGCCAAGAAAACCCTTGTGTTCAAGCCTTCTGTGTACTCCTGTATAGGTAAAAATCTTTTCCGCAATATATTCCATATCAATATCCATAATATTTGTTGCGACAATTGCAGCAAGAGAATTATATATATTGTGGATTCCCATTACACTAAGTTTTATGGTCATCGACTTTTCACCCTTGATATAAAGTTCGTATTCGGGATATCCCCTATCGTTGAAGCTGATGTTTTTAGCCTCGTAATCTGCAGCTTCATCTATGCCGAAGGTTATTATATTGGAATTAACCTTGGGAAGCAGCTTTCTTACGTGTGGGTCATCATTATTAAGTATGGCGTAGTCGTCCTTTTGGAGATTCAATAGAAAACCTTTGAATGTATCCGATATATGGTCCATGCTCTTGAAGAAATCGAGATGGTCCTCGTCAATATTTAAAACAATGGCAATGGACGGAGAATATTTAAGTATGTTAGCCTTGTACTCGCAGGCCTCTGTCAGAAGATAATCATCTGAGCCCAGCTTTACGTTCCCACCAATATCATCCAGTTCTCCACCAAGAAGTATGGTAGGATTTATATTCGGATTATTGATAATCGTTGCTATCATACTTGTGGTAGTTGTCTTGCCATGGGTTCCAGACACTGCGATGGAGTTCTTATAGTTTCTCATCAAAGCGCCTAAAAAAGCTGCCCTGTCTATAACGGGAGCAGGTGATGCAATAGCGGCTAGAAGCTCCTCATTGTCTGTAGAAATTGCATCCGTATATATTATAAGATCTGAATCTCCAATATTTTCTTTGCTGTGACCAATAAAGATCTTTGCACCAAGTGTTCTTAGGTGGTTCACTATGTCACTGTCCGTTGTATCTGTTCCTGAAACAGAGATTCCCTTGTCTATGAGAATTTCTGCCAGTCCACTCATGCTGATGCCGCCGATCCCTATAAAATGGACCTTTCGGTATTTGGGACTACTTAAATTTATTTCAAACATTTATTTTCCTCCTGGATAATTTGAATTATAATCTGACTGCCCGCCCAAATAGATATTGTTCGGAAACACATTGAATGATTATATCATATCAAAAAAAAATATAAAGGACAAATTTCATAAAAAAATTTATAATTTTCAAAAAAAAGAAGGAATTGGCAAAAAAATGTAGAATAATTAATAGTAATATGCAATAGAACCGTCGAGGAAGGTGGTGAGACAATGAAGATTACAGACGTAAGGGTTAGGAAGGTTACAGAAGAAGGCAAAATGAAGGCAATAGTTTCAGTCACGTTCGACGAAGAATTTGTTGTACATGATATTAAGGTTATTGAGGGTCAGAACGGATTGTTTATTGCTATGCCAAGTAGAAAAATGGCAGATGGTGAATTCAGGGACATCGCTCACCCGATTAATGCCACCACTAGGCAAAAAATTCAAGAGGCTGTTTTTGCAGAATACGAAAAAGCTTTGACAGCAGAGTAGAAGAGCCCTTAGGGCTCTTTTATTCTCTGACAGAGCTTTGTGTTTTTTTGCATATTTATCAATTTGGTGTGGACTTATAAGATATATGGGTTAAAATAATATGGAGGGAATATAAAAAGAGGTGTTTAAAAATGAATATTGGAATAATACTGGCAGCCGGAGAAGGAACCAGAATGAAATCCCGACATCCAAAAGTATTGCATAAAATTTCCGGGAGGCCTCTTCTGTCCTATGTACTTGATGCAGCTCAGGGAGCGGGCATCAGTAAAAATATTGTAATCGTAGGACATGGCAAGGACGAGGTCATGGAAAGCATATCCGGCGAGAATATAATCTATGAGGAACAGCCCCTACAGGAGGGAGCACCATACGGCACAGGTTATGCTGTCATGCAGGGGATTGACCATGTGGATGACAACGACAACGTTGTTGTGCTCTGCGGGGATACTCCTCTTATTACAGAGACCACTCTGACAATGCTTATGGAATACCACGATTCACAAGGGAATAAAGCAACAGTTCTCACAGCAGAGCTACCGGACCCCACCGGCTACGGCCGAATTGTCAGGAAGGAAGACAAGAGTCTTCAGGGAATTGTGGAGCATAAGGATGCAACAGAGGAGCAAAGGGCAATAAGTGAAATCAATTCTGGAATATATTGCTTCAGTGGCAAAGAGTTAAAGCTAGGACTTCAGGGAATAGACAATGACAACAGTCAGAATGAATACTACCTGACTGATGTTATTAGCGTGTTGGTCCATGGAGGCTACAAGGTGGGAGCATTTATGATAGAAGATGCAACAGAAATGCATGGTATAAACTCGAGGATGCAACTTGCCCAGGCTGATGATATAATGAGAGCCAGGATTAATACTGTGCATATGGAAAACGGTGTCACACTCATTAACCCGAAGAATACCTATATCGAGCCTACTGTTATAATCGGAATGGATACCACGATATATCCCGGTGCAGTTCTTGAAGGAAGCACCGTATTAGGTCATGATTGCATTATAAGGGGAACAACGCGAATAGTGGATAGTATTATTGGTGATGGCGTATCTATAGAATCCACCCTAATAGAAAAGAGCAAAGTTGACGATGGCTGCAAAATTGGTCCCTATGCTCATCTAAGACCGGACTCGGTTCTTGGGAAGAATGTTAAGATCGGAAACTTCGTAGAAATCAAGAAGGCTGTCCTGGGGGACAATTCCAAGGCAAGCCATTTATCCTATGTGGGAGATGCCCAGATTGGAAAAGGAGTAAATATCGGTTGTGGAGTTGTATTTGTAAATTACGATGGACAAAAAAAATTCAAGTCTATCATAGGTGACAATGCATTTATCGGAAGCAATTCAAATCTAATAGCGCCAGTTCAGGTGCATGACTGGGGCTATGTGGCAGCTGGCTCAACCATAACGGACAATGTGGGTGAAGGAGAACTTTCAATAGCCCGTGCAAGGCAGGTAAACAAGGCAGGATGGGTTGAGAAGAAGGGACTAAAAAAACACAAATAACTAGGAGGATGTTGAAATGAACCTTTGTTTAGGTGGAATCAAGGTTTTCACCGGAAATGCCAACAGGGAACTGGCCAAGAATATTTGCCAGGAGCTGGGCATTGCCTTGGGTACGTGTGATGTAACCCATTTCAGTGACGGTGAGATCAACGTGAATATCGCAGAAACAGTCAGAGGTTGTGATGTATATATAATTCAGCCTACAAACACACCAGTAAATGACAACCTTATGGAGCTTTTGATTCTTATAGATGCAGTCAAAAGAGCTTCCGCAGGTAGAATAAATGCAGTTATACCATACTATGGATATGCCAGACAGGATAGGAAAACCAAAGCCAGGGAACCCATAACAGCTAAGCTTGTGGCCAATCTGCTCACAACTGCAGGAGCTGACAGGGTAATTGGCATGGATCTCCATGCAGGTCAGATACAGGGATATTTCGACATACCAGTTGACCACCTTTCAGCGGTGCCTATACTGGCAGAATTTTTCAAGGACATTGTAGATGAAGACACTGTCATAGTCTCACCTGACCTTGGAGGAGTTACTAGAGCAAGAGCATTTGCAAATATACTTGATCTTCCAATAGCAATAATTGAGAAGAGACGTCCAAAGGCAAATGTCTCGGAAGTTATGAATGTAATAGGTGACATCGAAGGTAAGAACGTAGTTCTTGTTGATGATATTATTGATACCGCCGGCACAATTGTAAAGGCTGCCAGTGTACTGAAGAGCTTTGGAGCCAAAAAAATATACGGATGTGCAACACATGGTGTACTGTCAGGACCTGCGTTGGATAGAATTCACAATTCGGAGCTTGAAAAATTTGTAATAACAGACACAATTCCTTTGGCAGAGATGGCGAGAATTGAAAAGATCGAGGTAGTAAGTGTTGCACCGATACTTGCTGAGGCCATAAGAAGAATCAACAGCAATGAATCAGTCAGCATTATTTTCGAATAGTCACATAGCAAGGAGTTGATTATGTGATTGTAATAGCAGGATTAGGAAATCCGGGAAGCAAGTATTCCGAAACAAGACACAATGTGGGATTTAATGTAGTCGATAAATTGGCTGAATCCAACGGAATAAAGCTAAACAGGTTAAGATTCAAAGCTTTGACCGGTGAAGGATTTATCGGAAATGAAAAGGTTCTTCTGGTCAAGCCATCCACCTATATGAACAACAGCGGTGAGTCGATAAGGGAAGTCATGGATTTCTACAAGCTGCCGCCGGAAAATCTTCTGGTTGTTGTGGATGACATAGATATCGACTTTGCCACAATAAGGCTTAAGAAGAAGGGAAGCGCAGGCTCCCACAATGGTCTTAAGTCCATTATCTATCATATCCAGACAGACAATTTCCCAAGGCTGAAGGTGGGTATCGGTAAAAAGCCGTCCTACTATGACCTGGCCGATTTTGTGCTGAGTAGGTTCAGCTCTGATGAAAAAAAGCTTATGGACAAGGCTGTAGACAGGGCAGCAGCTGCAGCTGAGGATTTTGTAAAAAACGGAATAGATAAAGCAATGAATGAATTCAATATTCGAAACACAGCCCAGGACTAAAACCTGGGCTTAAACCTTTGGGAGGATTCAAATGAAGGATTTTCTTATTGATCCACTACTAAATTTAAAACCTTATAAAAAACTGCTTGAAGATATAGAAAGCAACAAATCTCCATTGTCAACCCATGGACTCATGGAAGAGAATCTGGGGCATTTTTTGTGCGGGTTGAAAAGTCATACAAACAGACAGATTCTTCTTTTAACCTACAGTGAAACCAGAGCTAGACAGATTTTTGAAGACGTCAAGACCATACTCCCCGAGGAGAAGGTAAGGTTATACCCCTCAAGGGACATCATACTCTATGATGTAGATGCCTTCAGTTCTGAAAGGACTCATCAGCGTCTGGAGGTATTGTCATGTCTTATGGAGAACAAAAGTCTTCTAGTAATCGCATCTGTTGAGGCACTGGGCGACCGGATCATCAGTAGGAATACTTTCGAAGACTTCAGTCTGAACATACAGCTGGGAAAGGAAGCAAGCCTGAAGGAGCTTGCAGAAAACCTTGTAAGCTCAGGCTATGAGAGGGTAAGCCTTGTTGAACAGACCGGTCAATTCAGTATACGTGGAGGGATTCTGGATGTCTATCCTCCAAACATGGAATATCCAGCAAGGGTAGAGTTCTTTGATACAGAGGTGGATTCAATCAGAACCTTCGACTGGAGAGACCAGAGGTCCCTGGAGGTAATAGATAACGTCGATATTTACCCCGTCTCAGAGATAATTATTCCAGCATCAGAAAGAGCCTCAACAGCAGAAAAGCTGACAAAAGAGCTCAAGGAATTCAAAGAGAGGGCTGAATCCATTGAAATCCGGGAAAAGGCAGAAGAAAAATTCGGCAAATACCTGGACTCATTGATGGAGGGTTCCCATATTACAAACAAGGACCTGCTGGTTCCATATCTGCCTAAGGTTCTTATGGGTACTGTCATAGACTATTTTAATAAATCATCCCTCATAGTGCTGGATGAGCCCAAGAGGTTGAGGGAAAAATATGAAGCGGCTATGGATGAATTCCACCAAAGGACACTGGATCTTTTCCAGGTTGGAGAGGTGCTTAAGTCACATCTTCAACTGAAATACCACTACGAAGATATTGTAGCCGAAACGAAGAAGAGAATCGCAATAACCAGCGCATCCTTCCTAAAGCAGGATCACGACTACCCTCCCAAGGCAATAGTCCGCTTCAGCATGAGGACTATTCCTGTGTACCATGGCAAGCTTGATGTTCTGAAGGAGGATCTGGACAGATACCTATATAAGGGATATAAGATAATCATTTTGGTTGGGACTCGGGACAGGGGAATGAGGCTGAAGGATGCCCTGAAGGAAATAGGCATTTCCTCAGAATTTTACACTGATAGGGATAGTAATATTCAGAGTGGTCAGGTTTTTATTGCGGAAGGCTCACTTAGGGCAGGATTTGAGTATGAGGAGCTGAAGCTGTCCGTAATAACAGATAAGGAAATCTACGGAGTCGGAAAGAAAAAGGCAAAGAAAAAAAGCAGGAAGACAAAGGACAGTGGCGAAAGGCTACAGTTTTCAGATCTTAATGAAGGAGACTACGTAGTTCATGAAAACTATGGTATAGGACAATATCTGGGAGTATCCCAGTTGGCGGTTCAGGGTATAAAAAAGGATTATCTTCTGATCCAATACAGAGGCAAGGACAGGCTGTATCTTCCAATAGAGCAGATGAGCATGATACAGAAGTATATTGGCTCTGATTCGGTCAAACCCAAAATAAATAAGCTGAGTGGTTCTGAATGGTCAAGGACCAAAACCAGGACCAAGAAGGCTATAGAGGAGATGGCAACAGACCTTCTGGAGCTTTATGCCAAGCGGGAAAAGCTGGAAGGCTATGAATTTTCACCGGACACGACCTGGCAGAGGGAATTTGAGGATATGTTTCCCTACGAGGAAACCCAGGGTCAGAAAAGCTCAATTGAAGAAATCAAAGTGGATATGGAAAACAAGAAACCAATGGACAGGCTCCTTTGCGGTGATGTTGGATATGGAAAGACGGAGGTCGCTTTAAGAGCTGCCTTTAAGGCAGTAATGGATAGTAAGCAGGTTGCGATTCTTGTACCCACTACCATCCTTGCCCAGCAGCATTACAACACAATTGTGGAAAGGTTAGGCGACTTTCCAATATCTGTGGCAATGCTAAGTAGATTCAGGACCAGGAAGGAGCAGCAGGCTTCACTTGAGATGCTCCGAAAGGGACTTTTGGATATAGTAGTCGGTACTCACAGACTTCTTTCAAAGGATGTTGTGTTTAAGGACCTTGGACTTCTGGTTGTGGACGAGGAGCAGAGATTCGGTGTGAAGCACAAGGAAAAATTGAAGAAGATCAAAGAAAATGTGGATGTTCTTACATTGACTGCAACACCCATTCCAAGGACTCTTCATATGTCCCTTGTAGGAATAAGGGATATGTCTGTTATTGAAGAGCCACCTGAGGAAAGATATCCGATTCAGACCTATGTGACAGAGTACAACAAGACCCTTGTAAGGGATGCCATACAAAGGGAGATCTCACGGGGTGGGCAGGTTTATTATGTATACAACAGGGTTGAAACCATAGACAAGATTACCATGGAGCTAAGAGAAATGGTACCCGAAGCAGACTTTGTGATAGCCCATGGTCAGATGGCAGAGCGGGAGCTGGAACAGGTAATGCTTGACTTTATGAATAAGGAAACCAATGTTCTTGTCTGTACCACCATCATCGAAACAGGGCTGGACATACCAAATGTGAATACCATAATAATCCATGATTCAGACAAATTCGGACTTTCACAGCTGTATCAGCTTAGGGGAAGGGTAGGAAGATCAAACAGGCTTGCCTTTTCTTATTTCGTGTATCAAAAGGACAAGGTGCTTTCAGAGGTTGCAGAAAAAAGATTAAGGGCAATAAAGGAATTCACTGAATTCGGTTCCGGATTCAAAATAGCAATGCGGGATCTGGAAATCAGAGGTGCCGGAAATCTCCTTGGAGTCGAGCAGCACGGAAACATCGAGACCATAGGCTATGACCTATATGTCAAGTATCTCGGTCAGGCTGTTAAGAAGTTGAAGGGAGATATCATTGAGGAAAAGCTGGATACCACAGTTGACATACAGGTGGATGGTTATATTTCAGCTTCCTATATACCTGATGAGGAGCAGAAGATTGAAATATACAAAAGAATTTCAACTATCGAATCCATAGATGACTACAGGGAGCTTATTGACGAACTTATCGACAGATTCGGGGATCTTCCGAAGCCCGTTGAAAACCTTATGAATATATCCTATATAAGGGGCATTGGGAGCAGGAACCACATAACAAATATAATCCAAATTGACAGGAAGGTCAGAATTGACTATGAAAATGGTGACTATATTAAGCTGAATCTAATACAGATGTTAACAGAGAAATATGGACCTGCAGTTTCATTTGACCTGTCAAACCAACCAAGTATAACCCTTGTGATAAAGGGAGATATAATAAACCGGCTGAAGGAATTTCTGGAGGCCATTGACAATTTCACTCAACTGGGTAATAGTGTATAATGTAAATAAATTAACTGATTTCAGAAAGGATGTTTTTATTGAAACAACATAAGACGTTAAAACTTATTATGATAATAATGGTGGTATCAATAGTGCTTTCCGGATGCACAGGAGACAAAGAAGGCATTGTTGCTGAAGTGGATGGGCACGGAATAACCCAGGAGCAGTTTGACAAGGACTTCCAGGTCTACAAGGATCTCTATGAAAGGCAGCTTGGGGAAGGAGCCCTTGACCAGGAGGGTATCGACGGAAAAACAATGGGAGAAAGTCTGGAAGATAGTATTCTTCAAAAGCTTATTATGGAAAGGCTGATCCAGGTTGACAGCGAAACGAAGGGAATTGAAACAACAGATGAGGAGCTGCAACAATATATAGACGAATACAAGGAATCCATAGGCGGCGAGGAAAGCTATCAACAGTTTTTGGAATCCAACAACCTTTCAGAGGAATACTTTGTGGATAACATGAAGAAGGAATTGCTTGGCAAAAAGCATAAGGAAGATTTTGTAGGCAACTTGACAGTAAGCGATGAAGATGCCATGGCCTATTATGATGAGAACAGAGAAAGCCTTGTGGAGGTAAATGCCAGCCACATACTTCTTGGAACCGAAGAAGAGGCTCTTGATATTATTAACAGACTGAATGAAGGAGAGGATTTTGCAGAGGTTGCAAAGGTTGAATCCTTGGATAGCATATCTGCAGTAAACGGAGGTAATCTGGGTTACTTTGGAAAGGGACAGATGATACCTGAGTTTGAGGAGGTTGTATTCCAGCTGGAGGAAGGCGAAATCAGTGAGGCTGTAAAAACAGAAGTCGGCTACCATGTAATAAAGGTACAGGATAGAATGGAAAGCTTTGAGGAGCTTCAGGACAAGATTGTAACAATGATTAATGAACAGGCTTATTATGAATACGTCCAGTCTCTTAGGGATGAGGCTACAATCATTAACTATCTGGAACAATAAATAATGGATATTTGAAACAATCCATTATTCACGATATGACACAGGAGGAAAATAGGAATGCCTAAGGGACATAGCTTTTTAAGAGGGGCTGCAATATTGGGGATGGCAGGAATTCTTGTAAAGATTCTGGGAGCCATTTACAGGATTCCCCTTTCCAATATAATTAAATCAGAAGGATTGGGGTACTATCAGACTGCATACCCATTTTATGTGCTGCTATTAACCATTTCAACTGCAGGAGTGCCTGTTGCAATAGCAAAGCTTGTTTCTGAAAAACGTGCTCAAGGAGACTATGCAGGTGCTCACAAGGTTTTCCAGGTAGCTCTGTTTGGTCTTATAGGATTGGGTTTGTTAACAGCTATGGTCATAGCGTTCGGAGCAAAACACATAGTAAACTACCTGGGAAATGTCAATGCGTATTATGCGTTGATAGCATTGGTACCCGCCCTGTTTTTTGTGCCAATAATGTCTGCATTCAGAGGATTTTTCCAAGGAAGACAGAGCATGCTTCCAACTGCACTTTCACAGATAACTGAGCAGCTGTTTAGAGTAATCACAGGACTTGGACTGACATACCTCCTCCTTGACAAGGGAATCCCAATAGCAGCTGGTGGAGCTTCCTTTGGAGGGTCCATGGGGGCCATCATGGGTCTTGCAATCATAGCGTTTATTTATTTCAAGAGAAGAACAGCCATAATGGAAGAGATTGCACAGAGTACAGTTGTGCGTCATTATTCAGTAGGAGAAATTGCAAAAGACCTTCTTCTTATAGCAATACCAATAACAATTGGCGCTGCAATTGCACCGATCATGGATACGATAGATGCGGCACTGGTTTTAAGAAGACTGCAGTCAATAAATTATACGGCAGCTGAGGCGAATTCACTATATGGAGAATTAAAGGGTATGGCACAGACCCTTGTAAACCTGCCTCAGGTATTCTCAATAGCCATATCCATGAGTCTTGTGCCTGCAATAGCAAATGCCAGTGCAAGAAATTCAAAAAAGGAAACCAGTGATCTTATATCAAGCGGAATAAGGATGACTCTGCTAATAGGTCTACCTTCAGCCATTGGATTGTTTGTTCTGTCAACACCAATAGTGGCGCTGCTCTACTACAATAATCCACCGGAAGCCATTGCCAGCGTGGGAAATATTCTGGCATACTTGTCACTGGGAGTAATCTTTCTTACCCTTGTACAGGCACTTACGGCCATACTTCAGGGCTTGGGAAAACCATTTGTACCAGTCAGGAACCTCTTTTTAGGAGCTATAGCAAAGATAATACTTACATATGTACTGACAGGCATACCCGCCATAAACATAAAGGGTGCAGCAATAAGTACTGTAGCAGCTTATGCAATAGCAGCAACTTTGAATCTATGGTATGTGATATATGTTGCCAAAGCCAAATTAAATCTTGGTGGAATACTCTTGAAACCATTGATTTCAGCAGTAGGAATGGGAATTATCGCAAGAATTTCCTATATGGTCCTTGCGGGACCTATGGGTGGAAGGCCTGCGACACTTGTAGCTGTACTTCTTGGCGTAGTGGTATACGCAGTATTATTGCTGATTACGGGAACACTGACAGATGAAGATCTTGATCTTATGCCAAAAGGTGACAAGCTAAGAAAGATAGTTAAGAGATTTGACAAATGGTCTTAAAGGAGAATACTATGAGCAGAATATTTGTTGTGGGCCTGGGGCCCGGAAATATAGACGATCTTACCCTTGGAGCAATAAGGAGAATGGAAAGTGGCAAACCTAACTATCTGAGAACTGAAAGACATCCATCAGTGGAGTATATGAAGGAGATTGGAATTGAATATACTGCTTTTGATAAATTGTACGATACTAAAGAGAGTTTTGAGAAGGTTTACGAGAGCATTGTTTCAGAGCTTACCTCAGCTGCAAAAACCCATGGTGATATAAACTACTTTGTACCAGGCAACCCCATGGTTGCAGAACACACTGTGAGGATGCTCCTGGAGCAGGATGAATATAAAATTGAAATTGTATCCGGAATGAGCTTTATCGAGCCGATACTGGAAATAGCCGGAGCAGACCCTGTTGAGGGCTTGAAGGTCCTTGATGGGATAGGACTTGAGAGATCCAGAATCGATATAAACTCTCATCAGATTTTTACACAGGTATACAACAGCAGAGTTATGTCTGAAACGAAGCTGGTTCTTATGGATATACTTCCCTCGGAGTATGGAGTAATCCTTATACACAACGGTGGCATGGAAGAAAAAGAGATAGTTGAGAGAATCCCGCTGCATGAGATAGACAGGTCAGAGCACATAGGCTCCCTGACAAGTCTTTTTGTTCCAAGGCTTGATAAGAATGAGCATAAGCTCTATGACTTCAACGATATTCAGGACATCATGAAAAGACTAAGAGGAGAGGACGGCTGTCCATGGGACAGGGAGCAGGATCATTTAAGTATAAGAGGAGCGATTCTCGAGGAGGCATATGAACTTGTTGAGGCTCTTGAGGATGAAGACCCGGAACATATAGTTGAAGAATTGGGCGATTTGCTGCTTCAGGTGGTGTTTCACGCTCAAATCGGACACGAAAATGGTGATTTTAACCCAATTCAGGTGACAAGTTCCCTCGCAAACAAGTTAATTACTAGACATCCACACGTTTTTTTTGAAAAAAATGTGGATAATTCCAAAGAAGTAGTATATAATTGGAATAAGATAAAGTATGCAAATAGGAATATTACCACGCTTTCAGAGAGATTAAGAAATATTCCAAGATTGCCTGCACTCCTTCGAAGCTATAAAATTCAGGAGAGGGCAGCAGATATTGGATTTGACTGGGACAGTATTGAAGGCTCCTCTGACAAGATTAGTGAGGAACTGGCAGAAGTGCTTGAAGCTGCATCAATACATGGACCAGGAAGCTTGCTCGTTGAAAGTGAAATAGGTGATTTATTGTTTGCTGCTGTGAACCTATCCAGATTTTTAGAAGTCAATCCCGAGGTTGCATTAGGCAGAACCATTGAAAAATTCACAAAAAGATTAGAGGAAATGGAATACATGGCAGATAGAATGGGTATAGTTATGGAAGAAATGACCTTGGAGGAAATGGATAGCCTCTGGGACAAGGTGAAGCTCCGGGAGAATGGAGAGAACCAGGACTAATAATGTGGTTAGTATTTCTAGAAAATAAAAACAAGGGAGGAATTATTAATGAACAAAGCAGAACTTATTGCAAGTATCGCGGAGAAAAGCAATCTTACCAAGAAGGATGCAGAAGCAGCACTAAACGCATTCATGGGATCAGTTGAAGAATCATTGGCAGCAGGAAACAAAGTACAATTGGTAGGATTCGGAACTTTCGAGGTTAGAGAAAGAAAAGCCAGAGAGGGAAGAAACCCAAGAAACCCAGAAGAAGTCATTAAAATTCCAGCGTCAAAAGCACCTGTATTCAAAGCAGGAAAAGCACTTAAAGAAAGTGTAAACGTAAAAAAAGGTAAGAAGAAATAATAAAAATCAGGTCTTTGACCTGATTTTTTTTAATCTTGTTGTATAAACTTGTTGTATAAAATGGAGGGATATGTATGAGATTGGATAAATTTCTCAAAACTGCAAGGATAATAAAAAGAAGAACCGTCGCAAAGGACGCCTGTGATCAGGGAAAGGTAACAATTAACGGAAGGCCAGCAAAGGCTGGAGACAATGTAAGTGTTGGAGACAAGCTGACTATAAGATTCGGCAGCGGAGAAATGAATATTGAAGTAGTGGATGTAAAGGACAACGTAAGGAAGGATGCAGCCCATGAGATGTATAAATCCCTTGATTAATCACATAGAGCTTGAAAAATACAATAGATAATGAGATAATCAATGTATGTGAAATGATTTCAATATAGAGGATGGTGATTCATATGGCCGGCAAAAAAACAGTAAAGAGAAAAGGTATAAGAATAATACATGTTTTCTTGATTTTTCTTGTTGTTTATGTGGGCTTTGTTATGAATCATCAAAGAAAGCTTATGAATAACCTCGAGAGCAGAAGGGTTTCAGTGGAAACTGAAATTTCGAATCTCGAAAGGGACATAAAATCCCTCAATGAAGAAATCGGAAAAAGCGGAACTCTTGAGTTTATTGAGAAGGTAGCAAGGGATAATCTTGGAATGGTCAAGCCAAGGGAAATCATATATATCGACAAGAGTAACACAGGGAATGATTCACTTGATGTTTTTAACAATGATAACTGATTGACAGGGGTCCTTTAGTAATATATACTTGAACCATACCAAATTTTTTAAGGAGGAGTAAATTGTCTATGTCAGTTTCAGTAGGAGAAATAGTTGAGGGTACTGTAACAGGAATTACAAATTTCGGAGCTTTTGTGCAATTGCCAGAGGGGAAAAGTGGACTGGTACATATATCGGAGGTATCCCACGACTATGTAGAAAAAGTAACTGATTACTTAAAAAAAGATCAGAAAATAAAGGTTAAGGTTTTATCAATTTCTGCAGATGGCAAGATCAGTCTGTCAGTTAGGCAGGCAAAGCCCAAAACCAGCAAGCCAGTGGAAATAGACTGGTCCAAGCAGGATGACAGGCAAAAAAACATGTCTTTCGAAGATATGCTGAACAGCTATATGAAGGACAGCAGTGAAAAGATGGAGCAGATAAAAACCAAAGATGGTAAAAAAAGCTATGGAGTAAAAGGCAAAAAAACCAGCAACAACGACTAAAAAACCGGGTTTTCCGGTTTTTTCTGTTTTGTACAGCATTCCTTGACCATGGGGAAATTAGGTGATGAAGATGAATATGGTAGAAACAGTAAAGAATAATATTGAAAGATACAATTTGCTGAATGATACTCAAACGATACTGGCTGCAGTATCGGGAGGGCCTGACTCCATGGCTATGATCCACTGTCTTTACAGATTAAGGTCATATTTTGGGTTCAGGCTACTTGTAGCTCATGTTAATCACGGTGTGAGAGGTGAGTTCGCAAAGCGCGACCAGGAATTTGTTGAGGTTGTATCAAAGGAGCTTGGGCTCCAATACTATACCACCAACGTGGATATGGCAGCATATGGAAGAGAGCACAAAATGACATCAGAGGAGGCGGGACGTCTTCTCCGTTATGGATTCTTCAGGGATATTCTTGAACAAAACGGCGGAGGCAGGATTGCCGTGGCACACAACAAGAATGATCAGGCTGAAACTGTCCTTCACAGGATAATAAGAGGCACTGGCCTTGATGGAATTAGGGCAATGTCCATAAAGAGCGGAGACATAATCAGACCGTTGATTAATATAACCAGAGGTGAAATTGAGAGCTTTATTGAAGAAAACAGCATCGATACCGTGGAGGACCACACAAATCTGGAGACCGTATACACCAGGAATAAAATAAGACTCGAGCTGCTGCCTTACCTGAGGGATAATTTCAATCCAAATATAATAGACTCCCTGTACAGACTTTCTGAAATTGCCCAATCCGATTTAAGTATTTTGGAGCGGGAGATGGAAAAAAAGTACAATTTAGTGGTGAAAAAAAGTACAAACAATAGTATAATCTTTAAAGGTGACATATTCAGCAAGGAGAATGAGGGTTCTGGAAAGAGGCTTATCAGAATGGCGATACAGAATCTTCTAGGAGACCTCAACGGATTCGGAGAGGTTCATTTCCAGAGTGTTGTGGATCTTTTTAGTTCAGGGATTACAGGTAAATCCTTGGATATTGGGAGAGGCCTATCTGCAGAGGTATCATACAATGACTTCATAATTCAAATCGCCCATGTCCAAATGGACAAGCTGGAAGAGGCCAAGCTGAGATATGGAGAAAACCGCCTCAAATCATGGGGCATTGTCATAATCGTTGAAAAAGCAGATGAATCACCTGAAAAAAAATCAAGAAACGAAATACATGTTGATGAGGATAAAATCCAGGGCAGCTTGATCATAAGACAAAGAAGAGACGGGGACAGAGTAAGCCCTGTGGGTATGAAGGGCACAAAGAAGATAAAGGATATCTTTATTGATAATAAAGTTCCGAGAAAAACAAGGAATATAACGCCTATCATCGCCGACGGCAAGGGAATAATATGGATTCCAGGACAGGCTGTAAGCAGGGATTACGTGGCTGATTCCGGATCAAGAAGGATTTTAAGGATAGCCATAAAAAGTATTGAAGAGGAAAAGAATTGACTGGGAGGTAGCTGAATTGAATAATCCAATTAAGGAAGTTCTTCTTACTGAGGAAGAAATAAATAACAGGGTCAAGGAACTTGCAAAAGAGATCTCAAATGAATACAAGGGGAAGGACCTTTTAGTGGTTGGAATACTCAAGGGCGCAGTCATATTCCTGTCTGATCTTGTAAAAAGGCTGGAATTTCCAGTGATGATTGATTTCATGGCTGTTTCAAGTTATGGAAAATCAAGCGTTTCAACTGGTGAAGTAAGAATAATGAAAGACCTTGATTACAGCGTGGAAGGTAAGGATATACTTATTGTAGAGGATATTATTGATACCGGACTTACTCTGAACTACCTAAAGGACATATTGGGAAAACGAGGGGCAAACAGTGTCAAGATATGTACACTGCTTGATAAGCCGGAAAGAAGAACCATTGGCGTTGACATCGACTTCCTGGGATTTGAGATTCCAGATGAGTTTGTCGTAGGCTTTGGTCTGGATTTCAATGAAAAATATAGAAACTATCCTTTTGTAGGAGCACTGAAAGAGGAAGAATATAGAAAACAGATTGATTGATAAGATGCTTTTACTATGTTATAATCAATAAATATTACCCACTGGAAGAGTTGGAGGGAGGACTAGGATTGAAACGATTTTTTAAGGGCATCAGCATATACCTGTTGATTGTTTTACTTATAATGTTCAGCGTAAGGATGTTTGGAACAGAAGTAGAGCAGGTAACAGAGCTGGATTATACAGAACTGGTGTCGAGAATTAACGACGGAAGCATAAAAAGGATAACTTCAATCGGAAATACAGTTGAGGGCGAGTTGGAGGATGGAAGACAATTCTCTGGGATATTGCCTGAGGAAGCGAGAATAACATTCTACCACGACTATGTAAAGGAGCTCGTGGATAGCGGTGAGCTCGATTACGGGGCAGAGCAGGTACCTGAAACGCCATGGTATATAAATATGCTGCCTACATTAATGATATTGGTGGTATTTGGAGTCTTTTGGTTTGTTTTTATGCAGCAATCTCAAGGCGGCGGTGGCGGCGGCAAGGTAATGTCATTCGGAAAGAGCAAGGCTAAGCTTGTAAAGATGGAGGAAGGAAAGCTTGTATCCTTTGACGAGGTTGCGGGGCTTGATGAAGAAAAGGAAGAGCTACAGGAAATTGTAGATTTTCTTAGCGGACCAAAGAAATATATAGAAATTGGTGCGAGGATACCCACAGGAGTCCTGATGGTAGGACCTCCGGGAACAGGAAAGACATACCTGAGTAAAGCAGTTGCAGGAGAGGCAGGAGTACCTTTCTATACAATATCCGGTTCGGATTTTGTAGAGATGTTTGTAGGTGTAGGTGCCAGTCGTGTTAGGGACTTGTTCGAACAGGCAAAGAAAAACTCTCCATGTATAGTATTCATCGACGAGATAGATGCAGTAGGACGAAGAAGAGGAGCAGGGCTGGGCGGAGGACACGACGAGAGAGAGCAGACGTTGAACCAGCTTCTTGTTGAAATGGATGGATTTGCCAAGAACGAAGGAATAATTGTAATGGCTGCAACAAACAGGGCAGACATACTTGACCCTGCATTGCTGAGACCGGGAAGATTTGACAGAACAATCTATGTAGGACTTCCTGACATAAGGGGAAGAGAAGCAATACTGAAGGTTCATACAAGGAACAAGCCTCTTGAAGATGATGTGGAGCTTGGAATTGTTGCAAAAAGAACACCGGGATTTACACCTGCTGATTTGGAGAACCTTGTAAATGAGGCAGCACTATTGACTGCAAGATTCAACCTTAAGAAGATACCTATGCACCTTATAGAAGAAGCTTCGATAAAGGTCCAGGCGGGACCAGAGAAGAAGAGCAAGGTAATAAGCCCCCATGAAAAGAAGCTTACAGCTTATCATGAAGCAGGTCATGCGCTTACAGCAAGGCTTATACCTGGAGCTGACCCGGTTCACCTTGTTACCATCATACCAAGGGGAATGGCCGGCGGATTTACTGCCTACATTCCTATTGAAGACAGAAACTACCTAACCAAGCGACAGATGGAAGACAGGCTTGTTATGTTGCTTGGTGGAAGAGTTACAGAAGCTCTTGTACTTGAGGATATATCAACCGGTGCCCAGAATGACATCGAAAGGGCAACAAAACTTGCAAGATCAATGGTAACCCATTACGGTATGAGTGATGTACTTGGACCAATGACCTACGGGACAGATGAGGAAGAGGTATTTGTGGGAAGAGATCTCAATCGATCCAGAAACTATAGCGAGGATGTAGCTGCAGCTATAGACAAGGAGATGAGAAAAATAATAGACTCAGCTTATCATAGAGCAGAAGCATTATTAAAAGATAATATGGAGACACTTCATAGGATTGCGGAAGCATTGCTCGAAAAAGAGACAATTGATGCAAGAGAATTTGAGGAACTTTTCCAGGGAAATTAATGCAGGACCCCTTATAGGGGCCTGCTTTTCCCATGTAATGACATAAATATTGCAATTTTACATTCATTTTTTAAAATAATTGAATTTTATATTGCAATATTGCCATAATTTCTAATATAATAGGGGTTATAGAAGGTACCAATATGAGGAGGTAAAATGATGTACGATAAAAAAAAGCTAGAGCAGATTAAATTGTCTTTCAATGACTGGGAAGAAAACAGAGTCGGAAAGCAGCTTAGCAAAAATCCTGAAAGAAAGGAAACCTTTACAACTGGATCGGACAAAAAGGTTGAAAGACTTTATACTCCACTGGATACATCAGAACTTGATTATGAAGAGGACCTTGGCTATCCTGGAGAATATCCTTTCACAAGGGGAGTACAACCAACAATGTACAGAGGAAGATTCTGGACAATGAGACAGTACGCAGGCTTCGCATCTGCAGAGGAATCCAACAAGAGATACAAATATCTTCTGGAGCAGGGTCAGACAGGTTTGAGCGTAGCATTTGACCTGCCTACACAGATAGGTTACGATTCAAATCATCCACTATCTGAAGGAGAAGTGGGAAAAGTTGGAGTTGCAATTGATTCCCTTAAGGACATGGAAATTTTGTTTGATGGAATTCCACTGGACAAAGTAAGTACATCAATGACAATAAACGCACCCGCAAGCGTTTTGCTTGCAATGTATATTGCAGTTGCAGAAAAGCAGGGAACCTCCCCAGAGAAACTAAGAGGTACCATACAGAACGACATTTTGAAGGAGTACATTGCCCGTGGTACATATATTTTCCCACCAGAGGAGTCAATGAGACTTATAACCAATATTTTTGAATACTGTTCCAAGGAAGTTCCCCAGTGGAACACAATCAGTATAAGTGGATACCATATCAGGGAAGCAGGCTCAACTGCAGCTCAAGAGGTAGCATTTACTCTTGCAGATGGAATAGCTTATGTTGAAGCAGCTATTAAGGCTGGACTTGACGTGGATGATTTTGCACCTAGACTTTCATTCTTCTTCAACGCACACAATGATATGCTTGAAGAGGTTTCAAAGTACAGAGCTGCAAGAAGACTTTGGGCGAGAATCATGAAGGAAAGATTTGGAGCAAAGAAGGACAAATCACTTCAGCTTAAATTCCATACACAAACTGCAGGTTCAACATTGACAGCACAGCAGCCTGACAACAACATTGTAAGAGTTGCGATTCAGACACTGGCAGCAGTACTTGGTGGAACTCAGTCACTACACACCAACTCAAGGGATGAGGCACTTGCACTTCCAACAGAGGATTCAGTAAGAATCGCTCTAAGGACGCAGCAGATAGTGGCCCATGAATCAGGAATTACAGAAACCGTAGACCCACTTGCGGGGTCATACTATATTGAGAGCTTGACAAACGACATTGAGAAGGAAGCAATTGACTATATAGAAAAGATAGATAACCTTGGTGGAGCTACAAAGGCGATCGAAAAAGGGTTTATACAGAAAGAAATACAGAACTCTGCATATAAGTATCAGATGCAGGTCGAAGAGCAGGAAAGGATTGTAGTAGGAGTCAACAAATACCAAACAAAAGAAACTGGAAAGCAAGAGCTTCTTAGGGTTGACCCACATGTAGAGCTTCTTCAGAAGAAGAAAATAGAAAAGCTTAAGAGTGTAAGAGACAATGAGAAAGTGCAGGTTACCCTTGATGTCTTGAAGTCAAAGGCCGAAACCGAAGAGAACCTTATGCCTTATATAATTGATTCAGTCAATGAATACGCAACATTGGGAGAGATTTGTGGAGTTCTCAGAGAAGTTTTCGGGGAGTATGAACAAACCGTAATATTATAGTAATGAGGAGGAAGTCAAATGGATAAACCCATAAGAGTACTTGTGGCAAAACCTGGATTGGATGGACATGACAGGGGAGCAAAGGTTATAGCCAGAGCGTTGAGAGATGCCGGAATGGAAGTAATTTATACAGGACTTAGGCAGACACCGGAGCAGATAGTTGCAGCAGCAGTACAGGAAGATGTTGATGTTGTAGCAATGAGCATATTGTCCGGAGCACACAATCACCTGTTTCCCAAGGTAGTAAGACTGCTTAAGGAAGAGGGAATAGAAGATGTTCTGGTACTTGGAGGAGGAGTAATCCCTGAGGACGACATACCCGGCCTGATGGAAGCTGGAGTTGAGGGTATCTTCACACCTGGAACACCAACCAGGGAAGTAATCCGGTTTATTAGGGAAAACATTAAGAAATAATAGGTGGTGTTTTAATTGAATATTGAAGAAAGGCTGCTGGCTGGAGATAAAAGAGCATGTGCACGCCTAATATCCATGCTTGAGAACAACGATGAGCAGGCAGTGGATATCATAAAAAGAATTTATCACAAAACCGGTAATGCCTATGTAATTGGAGTTACCGGTTCTCCGGGAAGCGGGAAATCAACACTGACCGACAGACTTACGAAGGCGCTGAGAGCCGAGGGCAAGAAGGTGGGTATCCTTGCAGTTGACCCTACCAGTCCCTTCAGTGGAGGAGCAATCCTTGGTGACAGAATAAGAATGTCAGACCTTGCTCTGGATAAAAATGTCTTCATAAGGAGCATGAGTACAAGAGGATATCTCGGAGGTATTTCCAAAGCTACATGGGGTGCCGTTAAGGTACTGGACATTTATGGCTGCGATTATATCTTTATAGAAACCGTGGGGGTGGGCCAGTCAGAGGTTGATATCGTAAAGATGGCAGACACGGTCCTGATGGTGATGATCCCGAATATGGGTGATGATATCCAGGCAATCAAGGCTGGAATAATGGAGATTGCAGATGTATTTGCAATCAATAAGTCGGATCTGGATGGCGCGGATAAGACCAAGATGGAAATTGAGATGAATCTTGACCTTAATGAAAAAGGTGACTACAGACCACCGGTTGAAAAGGTATCTGCAATAAAGAACGAAGAGATTGGCGTCCTTCTTCAGAAGCTTAAAGATCATGAAAATTACTTGCGGGAATCCGGAAAGATTCATGAAATAAGAAGACGGAATCTAAAGGTTGAAATTTTACAGCTTGTAGAAGAAGAGCTGCTAAAGATGATTATGGACAAGGCCCATCAGGGTGACCTTCTGGATGAACTCTCCTATGAAGTGGAAAAAAGAGCCCAGGACCCATACACCGCAAAGGAAAAGATAATATCCCTCTTAAGGGAATAGAGAAAGAGGAGGAAAATTCGTGGTAACAAAAATAGATCATATTGGTATAGCTGTTAAGAATCTTGATGAAACATTAAAGTTCTACGAGGACGTAATGGGGATCAAATGTATCAGCAAGGAAGTCGTAGAAGAGCAGAAAGTAAGAGTTGCATTTTTGCCTGTCGGGGAATCAGAGGTTGAGCTGCTTGAATCCACAACTGAAGACGGACCGGTTGCGAAGTTCATCGAGAAGCGAGGAGAAGGAATTCAACATATCGCATTCAAGGTCGACAACATTGAGGAAGCCATCAAGGACCTTCAGGAAAAGGGAGTCAGACTTATAGATGAAAAGCCAAGATACGGAGCAGGCGGAGCAAGGATTGCATTCCTTCACCCTAAATCCACATCTGGTGTTCTTATAGAAATCAGCGAGAGAGACTAAGTACATTAGGAGGGTAAAAATGAGCGATAAGATTCAAGAGCTACTCGAAGCCAAACGAAAGATAGAGCTTGGAGGAGGAGAAAAAAGAATAGAAAAGCAGCACAGCTCCGGAAAAATGACAGCAAGGGAAAGAATAGACTACCTCTTTGACGAAGGAAGCTTTGTAGAGTTGGACGCATTTGTAAAGCACAGGGCAGTAAACTTCGGAATGGGCAAGGTCCATGCAGAGGCAGACGGAGTAGTAACGGGCTATGGGACAGTGGATGGAAGGCTTGTATTTATATATGCCCAGGACTTCACCGTAATCGGGGGATCCCTTGGAGAAATGCATGCAGCGAAAATAAACAAAGTCCAGGACATGGCCCTGAAGATGGGAGCACCCATAGTAGGAATAAACGACTCAGGTGGAGCAAGAATCCAGGAGGGAGTAGACGCCCTGTCAGGATACGGAAAGATATTCTTTCGAAACACCATATCCTCAGGAGTAATCCCCCAGATATCGGTGATTATGGGACCAAGTGCCGGAGGAGCGGTATACTCACCGGCAATAACAGACTTCATCTTCATGACAGACAAAACAAGCATGATGTTCATCACAGGACCTCAGGTAATAAAATCAGTAACAGGAGAAGAAGTAAGCCAGGAAGAGCTTGGGGGAGCGGGAACCCACAACAAGAAAAGCGGAGTAGCCCACTTCATCGACAAAACAGAAAAAGAATCATTAGACAAGATAAAAGAACTGTTAAGCTTCCTGCCATCAAACAACATGGAACAGCCACCGGCATATGAAATGCAAGATGACATAAACAGGACAGACGAAGGCCTGAACGAAATAGTACCGCAAAATCCAAACAAGCCATACGACATGAAAAAAGTAATAGAAATGATAGCAGACGATGGGCACTTCTTCGAAGTCCAGCCACTATATGCCCAGAACATAATAACAGGCTATATAAGACTAAACGGGAAAACAATAGGAGTAGTGGCAAACCAGCCAAAAATACTTGCAGGATGCCTGGATATCAACGCATCAGACAAAGCAGGAAGATTTATAAGAACCTGCGATGCCTTCAACATCCCGCTGCTAAACCTTGTAGACGTACCGGGATTCCTTCCAGGGGTAGCCCAGGAACACGGAGGAATCATAAGACATGGAGCAAAAATGCTATACGCCTACTCAGAAGCAACAGTACCGAAAGTAACAATGATAGTAAGAAAAGCCTACGGAGGAGCCTACCTTGCAATGTGCTCAAAAGACCTGGGAGCAGATCAGGTATTTGCATGGCCAAATGCAGAAATAGCAGTAATGGGACCAGACGGCGCAGCAAACATAATATTCAAAAACGAAATAGCGAACTCAGAAGACCCAATAGCAACGAGGGCAGAAAAGATAGAAGAATACAGAAACACAGTAGCAAATCCATATACAGCAGCTCAGAGAGGATTTGTGGATGATGTCCTGGTGCCAAGTCAGACAAGACCAAGACTAATAAGCGCCTTTGATATGCTCGAGACAAAGAGAGAGACCAGACCAAGTAAAAAACACGGCAACCTGCCAGTATAGGGAGGAAAAACCATGGGAAATGAAGTAACGATGGGAGAAGCACTTGTAGTCACCCTGGTAAGCATGCTAGTGGTATTTCTAGTGCTAGTACTGATATCAATAATGATAGGCTTCCTAAAATCAATGGGAGCAGAAAAGAAAGAAACGAAGACAGCCGCCCCAGCAAAGGTAGAGAAACCAGAAGAAAAACCAGTGGCAGCGGCACAGGATGCAGGAGAAGATGAAGAAGAACTCATCGCAATAATAACAGCAGCCATAGCAAACAGCCTAGGAGTAGACATACCAGAGATAAACATAAAAAGCATAAGAAGAACCCCACAGGCGACAACAGTGTGGAGAGAGATAGGAAAACAAGAGCAGATAATGGGAAGACTCTAAGACAGGGGGTAAGACAGGGGGACGTTTCATCTGTCTTATGGCCAGGGATACCAACAAGAAAACCAGAGCCTTCGCTCCACTCGGGATGACCAGACACTTAAGATAGCCATTACATAACGTGTCACCCTGAGAACCGCGAAGAGTCATAACTCAAGAGTTTAGACACGAAACAATATTCGCTTTTCAGTGCTAATTGTTAATTAAAAACGTTCGCTTTCCATTGAGAATTGTGAACTGATAAAAATTATTCTTAAAAACGGAGGAGAAATAATGAGAAAATTCAACATAACCGTAAACGGTAAAAGCTATGAAGTAGAGGTTGAAGAAGTAGGCGCACCTGCATCCTCAGCACCAAGAGCAGCAGCACCAAAATCAGCAGCTTCAGCTGCTGCGCCTGCACCAGCGGCAGCACCGAAAGCAGAAGCAGCTCCAGTGGCAGCATCGGCAGACCAGGAAGTAGTAGAAGCGCCAATGCCAGGAAACATCTGGAAAGTCCTAGTAAAAGAAGGCCAGGAAGTAAAAGAAGGAGACGTACTGATAATTCTTGAGGCAATGAAAATGGAAAACGAGATACTGGCACCAAGAGCCGGATTAGTATCAAAGCTTGCCACATCAGAAGGCTCCGCAGTAAACACAGGGGATCAGCTGGTAATCCTGGACTAAACCCTTCAAGAAAGGATGAAAAGAGATGTTTATGGAAATAATAACAGACTTTTGGTATGCTACAGGATTCAGCCTGATGGAATACGGCCATGCAATAATGATTGTCATATCCCTAGTGCTCCTGTACCTGGCCATAGGTAAAGGATTTGAACCCCTGCTGCTTGTGCCGATAGCATTCGGAATGCTTCTGGCCAACCTGCCGGGAGCAAACCTGATGAAAGAACCAATAGTAGAAATAATGAGAGACCCGGCAACAGGAGACCTGGTAAGCAAGACCAAAGAATATGGGGGATTGTTGTATTACCTCTACCTGGGAGTAAAGCTGGGAATATATCCACCATTGATATTCATGGGAGTAGGAGCCATGACAGACTTTGGCCCACTAATAGCAAACCCAAAATCAGTACTGCTGGGAGCAGCAGCCCAATTCGGAATCTTTGCAACCTTTGTAGGAGCAATACTATTAGGATTCACAGGACCAGAAGCAGCAAGCATAGGAATAATAGGAGGAGCAGACGGGCCGACAGCACTGTATCTGACATCAAAACTGGCCCCACACCTGCTGGGACCAATAGCAGTAGCAGCCTACTCATATATGGCCCTAGTGCCAATAATCCAGCCTCCAATAATGAGGGCCCTTACGACAAAAGCAGAAAGGGCAGTAGTAATGGAGCAGCTAAGACCCGTATCAAAGAAAGAAAAGATAATATTCCCAATCATAGTAACAATACTGGTAGTGTTGATACTGCCATCAGCAGCACCACTAGTGGGACTGCTGATGATAGGAAACCTCTTCAGAGAGACTGGCCTGACAGAAAGACTGTCAAAGACATCCCAGAACGAGCTGATAAACATAGTGACAATATTTCTGGGAGTAACAGTAGGAGCAACGGCAAGTGCCGAAAACTTCATGAACATACAGACAGTAAGCATAATCGTATTGGGACTGGTAGCCTTCTCAATAGGAACAGCAGTAGGAGTACTCCTTGGAAAATTGATGCACAAGCTATCAGGAGGGAAAGTAAACCCACTGATAGGAGCAGCAGGAGTATCGGCAGTACCCATGGCAGCCAGGGTAGCACAGAAGGTAGGTCAGGAAGCAAATCCAAGAAACTTCCTTCTTATGCATGCAATGGGACCAAACGTAGCGGGAGTAATCGGATCGGCAATAGCGGCAGGAATGCTGCTTATGTTCTTCGGTTAAATATCTCAAACTCATCCTTTAGGATGAGTTTGTTTGTTTTTTGAATAACAAGGGTAAAGATTATAAACAAACATACAGGAGGAAATGAGATGTATACAGGATATATTACAGATGTTGAGGGAATAAAGGTAGGACATCAGTCATCAGTGGAAGGAATGACAGGCTGTACAGTTGTGATTTGTGAAGAAGGTGCCACAGGAGGAGTAGATGTAAGAGGGTCGGCTCCTGGAACCAGAGAGACAGATCTTTTCAAGGCGGAAAAACTGGTGGACAAGGTTCATGCAGTGGTTCTAGCCGGAGGCTCAGCCTTTGGACTGGAGGCTGCATCTGGGGCAATGGATTACCTTGAAGAGCAGGGAGTTGGTTTTGATGTTGGAGTTGCCAAGGTCCCCATCGTTGCATCTGCAGTAATCTTTGATTTGTTTTTGGGAGACCATAGGGTAAGGCCTGATAGGGATATGGGATACAGGGCAGCCATGAGCGCCAGCTCGGTAGAGGACAGGCAGGGCTCTGTTGGCTGTGGAGCAGGAGCCACAGTAGGAAAGATACTTGGGCCTGAAAAGGCCATGAAATCCGGAATAGGAAGTGCTACAGTAAAAGCAGGTGAACTTGTAGTAAGCGCCATAATTACTGTAAACAGCTTTGGAGACGTATACGAAGACAACAAACAGATTGCAGGAGTCTATGATTATGAAAAGAACAAGCTAATGTCCACTGAAAAAATGATGAAGGAGTGGACTGGAAAACTAGGCTTACCCAATACAAACACAACAATCGGAGTGGTAGCCACAAACGCAACCCTTTCAAAAGCTGATGGAAACAAGGTAGCACAGACATCCCATAACGGTCTTGCAAGGACAATCAAGCCTGTACACACAACGGTGGACGGAGATACAATCTTTGCAATGGGAACCAATAAGGTCCAGGCCGATTTAAATCTAGTATTGCTATTGGCAGTCGAGGCAGTTGAAAAAGCCGTAATAAATGCCGTGAAAGCGGCTAAGCCATACAAAGATATGAAGACAGCCAGCGAAATATTGAAAAAGCTATTGTAATTAATCTAATCAGACTATATAATGTTAATGTTGAAAAGCTGGCATCCATGAAAACAGGAGTCGGACTGTAGGAATGTAAACTTGATAAATCGACTGGTATCCATTGGAACTAGAGCGGAGGGATAATTATGAATAAGAAAAATCGTTTTGACATCAGGAAGCTGACAATAATAGGTGTTCTGGGAGCCATATCAGTGGTCTTGGGAATGACGCCCCTTGGGTTTATACCTGTGGGACCCACAAGAGCCACTATAATGCATATCCCGGTTATTATTGGTGCAATAATTGAAGGACCCGTGGTAGGGGCATTTGTAGGGCTGATATTCGGTCTGTTCAGCATCTACCAGGCAATCACAGCACCTACACCTGTAAGCTTTGTATTTCTTAATCCTGTAGTATCGGTTCTTCCAAGGGTACTTATTGGAATAACGGCATATTATACCTACAGGGGTCTTAACAAACTAGGATCAAAGGGTACAATAGGCCTTCTATATGCAATCTGGGCAGCAATAATCATTTACCTGACAAGAGGAATCTATCTCAATGTAATGGATTATACGAGCATATGGCCACTTTTGATGAATGTTGGTCTTCTGATCTTGACCATTGGCATGGTATATCTGACTGCAACAAAATTTAGGGACAAGGCATTGGATACTGTCATTGCAGCAATCGTCGGAACCATGACAAACACAGTTGGAGTACTTACAATGATTTACGTATTCTTCGGAGAAAGGTTTGTTGAAACTCTCGGTCAGGATGTTGAAATGGCAAGAAAAATAATAATCGGAATTGGAATTACCAACGGAATTCCTGAGTCAATAATTGCAATAATAATAGTAACAAGTGTGGTAAGTGCTGTTAAAAGAAGAAGATAGAGGGTGAACCGATGCTATTGGTAATAGATGTTGGAAATACGAATATTGTATTTGGAGCTTATGACGGAGACAAGCTTGTTTATGACTGGAGAATATCCACAGACAAGGAGAAAACCTCTGATGAGTATGGACTCCTTTTTGATCAGATGTTTAAATATCACGGAATGGATTCAAGCAATGTGGATGATATAATAATATCCTCTGTAGTTCCATCGCTGATGCATACATTGTCTGCAATGAGCAAAAGATATTTTGGCAAGGAGCCCATAGTTATAGGCCCTGGAGTCAAGACAGGTATGAATATCAAATATGACAATCCCAAGGAAGTAGGGGCAGACCGGATTGTAAATGCAGTTGGCGCCTACGAGAAGTATGGTGGACCGGTAATAATTGTTGATTTCGGAACTGCCATCACCTTCTGCTTCGTGAACAAGGATGGAGAATACCTTGGAGGGATAATAACCCCGGGAATAAAGATTGCCTCAGAGGCATTGTTCCTGAGAACTGCAAAGCTACCTAAGGTGGAGATACTAAAGCCGGAAAAGATAATTGCAAAGACTACAGTGGGAAGCATACAGTCTGGTCTTGTATATGGCTTCACCGGCATGGTGGATTCGTTGATTGAGAAGATGATCGAGGAAATGAACCTGACAAAGGAAGAGGTAAAGGTTGTCGCAACAGGAGGCTTCTCAACATTGATAGCAGGAGAAAGCAAGTACATTCAATACAACGACAAGTATCTGACCTTGGAAGGTTTGAGGATTATATATGATAGAAACAGTAAGTAGCCTGGCTACTTACTTTCTTATTACGAATAAGAAAGTACTGCTCTTTAGAATCAGGAACTTTCCGATATAAGGAGTATAGAGAGAAGCTGCATTAACGAATCGTTAGATGCTTTTCTTATGAGAGGTGCAATATGAAAATAGGAAGATTTAATATAGATAGCAGGCTAATGCTTGCCCCCATGGCAGGAGTAACAGACATGGCCTTTAGGCTTATATGCAGGGAACTGGGAGTAGGACTTACAGTTACTGAGATGGTAAGTGCCAAGGGGATGTATTACAACGATAGGAAGACTGACACCCTTACGGCAATCGATTCAAGGGAAAGGCCTGTTGCGCTGCAGATATTCGGTTCAGATCCCAAGATAATGGGACATGTAGTCAGAGAAAAGCTGAACAATAGGGATGATATAGATATAATTGATATAAATATGGGCTGTCCCGCTCCGAAAATAGTCAAGAACGGTGACGGTAGTGCCCTAATGAAGGATCCAGAGCTTGCTGAAGAGGTAATAAAAGCCGTAGCTAGAGCCTCCAACAAGCCAGTTACAGTGAAGATAAGAAAAGGCTGGGACGGAAGCTCCTTAAATGGAGTAGAAATAGCAAAGATTGCAGAATCATCCGGAGCTGCAGCAATAACGGTCCATGCAAGAACAAGGGATATGTTCTATTCCGGAAAGGCTGACTGGGATTATATAGGTGATGTGAAAAATGCAGTCCATATTCCGGTAATAGGAAACGGCGATATTTTCAAAGCTCAGGATGCACTCCAGATGATTGAGTGGACCGGATGTGACGGAGTTGCAATAGGACGGGGAGCAATGGGCAATCCCTGGATATTCAGTCAGATCAATCAGCTACTTGAAGGAAAAGAAGCTGAAACCCCGACTCCAAGGGAAGTACTTCAAATGAGCATAAGGCACCTGGATATGGTATGCGAGCTGAAGGGAGACCGGATTGGCGTCAGGGAAATGAGAAAACAGCTGGCTTGGTATATAAAAGGAATGAGAAATTCCAACGAAATCAAGAACCAGATAAATACCATGGAGGATAAAAATGAGATAAAAGCATTGCTTGAAAAATATATTCAGCATTTGACACAGACCTAGAATCTCGATTGAGGGTTGTAACACT